>JBEEMM010000007.1:0-21201 GCA_041192685.1 Bacteroidota bacterium
AACCTTTGCACCCTTCTTTGACCGCCGCCACAACGTGAACTTAGTTTTGGCCCGCAAGTTTGCCAAGGAGCTGGAGGTCAACATCCGATGGAACTACGGCAGCGGCTTTCCCTTCACGCCCATCAAAGGATATTTTGAGCTCCTCCCATTCACCGACCCGGCCGGCACCCCGAACATCGACTACAACTACCCCCGTGAGAACGGTCAAATGGGAATTTTGTACGGAGATATTAACAGCAAACGCCTCCCGGACTACCACCGGCTGGACCTAACGGCCAAAAAAGCGTGGAACCTTGCTCAGAACCAGCGCATCGAGGCTTCGTTTGCGGTAACCAACGTGTACAACCGAAGAAATATTTTCTACTACGACACCCCTAAGGCACAGCGTGTAAATCAGCTGCCAGTTATGCCAGCCTTGCTGCTGAGCTACGCCTTTTAATGTCCTAACTTTGGACCAACGGCGGATTCTATGGCTAAGCAGGTAAATTACATATTCGTCACCGGTGGCGTAACCTCTTCGTTAGGGAAGGGAATCGTGGCCTCATCACTGGCTAAGCTCCTGCAGGCACGGGGTTATTCGGTGACCATTCAGAAGTTTGACCCCTACCTAAATATTGACCCGGGTACGCTGAATCCCTACGAGCACGGAGAATGCTACGTCACTGAGGACGGTGCCGAGACCGACCTTGATCTGGGCCACTACGAGCGCTTTTTGAACCGACCCACCTCCCAGGCCAACAACGTTACTACCGGACGCATTTACCAGCACGTCATCGACAAGGAGCGCCGTGGCGATTACTTGGGCAAGACGGTACAAATTATTCCGCACATTACCGACGAAATCAAGCGGCGCATGCTTTTGCTGGGCGAAGACGGGCGCTACGAGATTATAATCACCGAAATTGGTGGAACCGTGGGCGACATCGAGGCCCTTCCCTACATTGAGGCAGTGCGCCAACTTCGCTGGGAGCTGGGCTCGCGCTGCGTGAGCCTTCATCTGACCTTGGTTCCCTTTCTGCGCGCCACCGGCGAGCTCAAGACCAAACCGACCCAGCACTCGGTCAAAATGCTTCAGGAGGCGGGTGTTCAACCCGATATTTTGGTCTGCCGTGCCGAGCACAGCCTGGGCGAAGACGTGCGGCGCAAGCTTGCCCTTTTTTGCAACGTAGCCCTCGACTCCGTCTTTGAATCCCTCGACGCGAGGACCATCTACGAGGTGCCCATGCTCCTGCGCGATCAGTCCATGGATCAGGTTGTGCTTCGCAAGCTTGGGCTCTCCTCAGAACGGCAGCCCGAACTGGCCAAGTGGGAGTCCTTTGTGCACAAACTGCTCCATCCCGAGCGCGAGGTGCGCATTGGCCTGATTGGCAAGTACGTGGAGCTCAAGGATTCATACAAGTCCATTAACGAGGCCCTAATTCATGCTGGTGCCGAGCACAGTGCCAAAGTCGACATTCAATGGATTCACTCCGAGGAGCTCACTCCAGAAAATGCGGCGAGCCATCTCGTGGGCCTTCATGGAGTGCTCGTGGCACCTGGATTTGGCGCACGCGGATTTGAAGGCAAAATTGAAGCCGTGCGCATCGCACGGGAGCATGGAATTCCGTTTTTTGGTATTTGCTTTGGAATGCAAGCCGCCGTTATCGAGTACGCCAGAAATGTACTGGGACATCAAAGCGCCAATTCAACCGAGGTCGATCCCAACACGCCGCATCCCCTTATTGCCCTTATGGAGGAGCAGAAGGACGTAACCGAGAAGGGTGGGACCATGCGCCTTGGTTCCTGCGACTGCCTGCTTAGTCCGGACAGCAAACTTCATAAGCTCTACGGAACCATTCTGGTCTCGGAACGCCATCGCCACCGCTACGAGTTCAATAATGCCTACCGCGAACAGCTTTCAGAGGCTGGGCTTGAGCCAGTGGGAATAAATCCCCAAAACGACCTTGTTGAAATCGTTACCATACCTTCTCACCCTTGGTTTATTGGGGTTCAGTTTCACCCCGAGTATCGATCCACGGTCGAAGCACCTCACCCGCTTTTCACCTCCTTTGTGGAGGCCGCCCTCAAACAGTCACAGTCTTAAATCATGGAACAACGTCCGTTCATGGATAGAAACCAGCTTATTGGTTTTGCCCTAATTGGAGCAATTTTACTCGGAACCTCTTTTTGGGCAAGCACGGTGGAGCCCTCACAGCCCAAAAAAACAGCGGGAAGTGAAGAGGTACAATCAGCATCCGCCCCAGCAGCGGAGGCCGAATTGGACTACGCACTTCCTGCAAGCGACAGCTCAAGCCCCGACCAGGAGTTTACCCTTGAAAACGACCAGGTGCGCTATGTGATAAGCAACAAGGGAGCGCAAATCAAATCGGTCGAGCTCAAAGAATACAAAGACTGGCAGGGCAAGCCCCTGATGCTGGTCGACGGCAACCAAGTTCTTGACGGACCGAGCTCCGCTGTTCAGTTTGCGGCATCCTACAAGGGTCGGAGCTTAAGCCTTTCCGACAATCTTGGCAGCGTTTGGACTTATGAGCTTCCTGCAGAAGGCTATGGCCTTCGATGGAGCATGAGCACTCCCAGCAAAAAAGACGTCGTCCTTACCTGGCGTCAGGCGGGAATTCGGCACGAGAAGAGCCTAATGAATGAGGCCACCAATACGAGTATTTACTACTTAGAGAATGCAGATAAGGAGCGTGGCAGCCTAAGCGACGGCAGCGACGACGAAGAGTCCCAAGAGAACCTTGGCTGGGTGGCTCACCGCCAGCAGTACTTCAGCAGCATTTTACAGACGGAGTCAGGCTTTGTAAAGGCCGACATGCAGACCAGAACGCCGGGCGATACACTGCACTCCAGCCTGTTTGAGTCCAAACTCCGCATGGCCTCAGTCGACGGGAAGGTTTCGGCTAAGGGAATATGGTACCACGGTCCGAACCACTACCAGACGCTCAAGGATTTCAATCTAGAATTCGATCAAGTTATACCCTTTGGTTGGGGAATTTTTGGATGGATCGGCAAGTACGTCGTTTCGCCCATGTTCAATTGGCTTGACGGATACGGTCTTAACTACGGCATTATCATACTGTTGATGGCGGCCCTCATCAAGTTGGCCCTGTCTCCTTTGACCTTTAAAAGCTACAAGAGCATGGCTAAAATGCGCGTGCTCAAGCCCGAAATTGACGAGCTCAATGAGAAGTTCAAAGACGCCGAGCCAGCCAAGAAGCAGCAAGAGACGATGGCGCTCTACCAAAAAGCCGGGGTGAATCCGCTCGGTGGTTGCATTCCACAGCTGCTGTCTTTGCCGATTCTTATTGCAATGTTTCGCTTCTTCCCGATTTCTATTGAACTCCGCCAGCAGGGTTTCTTGTGGGCCGACGACCTGTCGAGCTACGACAGCATTCTGAGTTTGCCCTTTGAAATACCTTTTTATGGAGCCCACGTGTCGCTGTTCACCCTTTTGATGGCGATTTCAACCTTTTTGTACACGAAGTTCAACAACTCCATGACTCCGACATCGGGCAACAGCATGATGCAGCAGCAGATGATGATTATTCAGTACCTGATGCCCTTTATGCTTTTGGTGTGGTTCAACAACTACTCGTCAGGCCTTTCGTACTACTACTTCATCTCAAACGTTTTAACCTTTGGCCAGCAGTGGATCATCAAGGAGTTCGTCATCGACGAGAATGCCATTCGCGCCAAAATCGACGAGACTAAGGCCAAGGGCGGATCCCAATCTCGCTTTGCCAAGAAGATGAGCGAAATGCTTGAAGTCCAAAAGGAAGCGGGCAACCGCAAGGCCAGAAGGGGTAAGTAGCATTGCGCTTTGCCTTTGCCCCTGGTTCTTAGGAATCGGCCTCTTTGTTTGCAATCTTCCTACAGGCACCTTGATACGGATGCCTTGGCACATGCCGAGGTATGAATACCATCCTGCCCATGACTAATCTGCCTCTACATGCCGTATATGATTGCTATTCTGACTAAATAGGTTCACGTTGTATTCTGCGGACTCTGGCCTTCATCGAGGGCTTAGGTTCTGGCGCATCCGTTCATGTTCTCCTGCGTGAGCCATTGCTCCGTTCGGCTTGCAAAAAGCTGCTAGCAAGCAGACCAATAAATCGGAAGGCCACAAAAAAAACCGGCTTCCACGAAGCCGGTTTTGGTATTTTCTGAAGCCGTGTAATGGCTTTGGTCGGGAGTCCCTACTTGTGGTCGATGTGTCCGTTCACAAACAATACACCCAACTCACCGTCGGTGCGGGGTGCCCAAATTAGGGTTGCGACCTCAAGCTTAACGTTTGGCATCAGTTGGCGCACTACCTGCATTTGAATGTCCTTGTTCAAAGGAATTTTAATGACAATGGGCGTGAACTTGGACCCAAAAATATCGCCCTCGAAGAAGTCGTCGCCTAGGGGGTTGATGGAATCCAGTTCCACTCCAAAGGCGTTGGGCGTGAGGCCTGAAGTCATGGGCGTATGCTCGTGCTGGTAAATGTCGCCTGCATTCTTTTTGGTCAAGGGGTCTGCCTGACCCGTCCACTTGGTAGGAGTAGCACCTGATCCGGTTGTGACAATGGGCACTGATGAGATTTGATTCAAATCGACGGTTGCTCCGGCTCCGCTGTACTCTTTGGCATCAATCGCGCCCACAAGCACATAGGATTGAACGTAGTATTTAGAGTTTTGGCTGTTCTCAAAAAACTGAACCTTGGGGTAGACATAGATGGTGTCGTTGGTCGCATTCATGGTCCAAGCATGGTTGACTCCGACCTTGGGGGTTGCGGCAAGTGCACCGGCAATGGGCCCCAGGATGCTTTGACCGGCGTCTACGTTTTGCACGTAGAAGTTGGGTACTCCCGTGGTTGGGAACGCGGTGTTGAGCGCGGTTTGAACCGAAGACTCCAAGGGATCGCCCGTGTGCGAGGCGAATGGAATGATCAAAGACTCGTGATTGACGCTGTCGTTAAACGTGTTGGTAGCAATAATCATGGATTGAGCTCCGTTGGGGCAGTACTGGCACCAGGTTCCTGTGGTCTCGATCACCAAAACTTTTTGCTTTGGGCTAACCGTCAGGGAATCAGTGATGTATACCTCTGGGAGAGGGTCTACTACTTCGTCTTGGCAGGAGGCAAGGGTGAGCACAGCAAGGCTGGCAAGAGCGAAGTACTTCGCAGAGTGGAGGGGATTTGCAATCATATGTCGGTAAAAATACATGTTTTTTACTTTGCGGCAACCACTATCCTTAATGGCAGGTGGTCGGATGCGCCACCGCGGTACCGCGTCCCTTGAAAGCTGCCCTTAATTTGGTATCCGGCTGAAGCGGATTTTTGCAGGCCAAAGGGTATGGCTTGGCTGCTGGCAGTCCATCGGGCGGATTTTTGAATCCATACTCCGTCCAGGGCTTCGAGGCGGCCGCGGTAGGCGTAGGTGCCGGGGTAGTTGCTGGGGTATCGGGAATCAAAGTTCTGCCTGCGGAGTTCGGATGCGAGGGGGCCCTCAAGGCCCTCGTTGAGGTCGCCGGTGATTCCGTCGGGCAGCGGACTGCATTGCTTAAGGATGGTCTGAATGGCTAATGATCGGGATTCCGGGCTCGGGGCTCGCTGCGACGGAAGGTGTGCCCAGAGCCAGGTGAGGCTTTTGCCCGAGGGGGTTTTGAAGCGAATCCAGAGTGCCTCACGGGTTGGGTGGTTTACTTCGGGGTGGATCCAGGCGACGCTGTCTACTCGGAGGCGTTCCGCGTTGTACCAGACCGCGACGTCTATGCCCCGTTGGTCGGGACTGTCGCGGTGCAGGCGCCAAAGGCGCCACGCGGGCGGCCATCTTCGCTCAAGGTCGTCGAGCACGTCGGCGTTCTCAATCTCGCAGACTCCAATGGCGTCGGGGATCCGGCCGCCCGCGGCCGCGGCCAAGCCGCGGCCCACCGCATACAGCTTGGAATAATAGCGCAGCGAATTCCATCGGTACATGCCCTCAGGCAGAAAATCCCTGTCTCGCTCGCCCGAATTTGGCAGGGTGTCAAAAAAGTTTTGAACGTTCCACCAAATAAAAAGCAGTGAATCCTCTTTGCTAGATCCTAAAATGGTATTCGCCTGAAGGCCTCTGCCAAAATCATACCCGGCGGAATAGCCAAAATCAGCATCCCATCGAGTTCCAAATACCGATACCAATGGACTCGTCCGCCGCTCCGCGGCTCCGCTTCGTACTCGCTCTGAGACGCTATAGGCATCACTGTTCTCCCGCCGCTCCGCGCCTTCACGTTCCCGCCACTCCCCTAAAAAGGCTCCAATAATTAGCAGGCCCGCAAGTGCCAGGCCAAGACCCCCCAAGGGTCCTAGACTAAACCATCCCAAATTGAAATTGCGTCGCTTCACCAGCGCAAGCTCCTACCTAGAGCCGGGGCAGGCGTTTACCAGCGGTAAAGATTGGCATCTCCGTAGCTCAAAAAGCGGTAATCGTGGCTAAGGGCATGCTCATAAATGCTTCGCCACACGGGGCCCAGGCCGGCAGCAATCAGAAGCAAAAGCGTTGATTGGGGCTGGTGAAAGTTGGTAATTAATGCCTTAACTACTTTAAACGAATAGCCAGGAGCAATAATGAGCGCCGTTCGGAACGAAACCACTTCTTGGCCCAGAACCTCAAGCTCCAAGGCAGCCCAGCGAAGCAGGGCAGATACTTCAGGATCAAGTCGCTCTGACTTCGCATCACTGCGTTCCAGAACATTCGAGCCGGCCAAGGAATCGCTTTGGCTTAGGCCTTCTGTGTAGGGCGCCCACTGGTCCACGTAGGTCGGCATGATTCCAAGACGCTTCCACTGCTCGGCCCACCAGTAAAGGGACTCAATCGTTCTGGCGGCGGTAGTGCCCATAGCGAGCACGGGCATGCCGTCAGAGAGGGCCAAGAGGGTGGATCGACTAATCATGACTTCTTCGGCGTGCATGGTATGGTCGCCAATGGATTCCGCAGTCAAGGGCTGAAAAGTTCCCGCCCCCACGTGCAGCGTCACCGCCTGGGTATCGGCGCAAACCTCGCGCCAACGCTTCATCATCTCGGGGGTCCAGTGCAAACTCGCGGTCGGAGCGGCCACCGAGCCCTCATGCCGTGCAAAAACAGACTGGTATCGGTCTCGATCCTCGTGGGTATCGGCGCGACGCATGTAGGGTGGGAGGGGGATCCGCCCTACCTCGGCGAGGATTTCAGCCCAAGTTTGGGATCCGGCCCAGCTAAAGTGCAGCAGCGAAACTCCGTTTTCGGTTTTTAGACGCTCAGCCCGCAGTCCGCCTTCGTGCTCGAGAACCTGGCCGTCCTTCCATTTTTTTTGCGGACGAACCTTGCACCAGGAAATTATTGAGCCCCTGCTGGCCATTGCCTGCTCGACCGAAAGGCCCTCTGCGTCGAGGTAAAAAAGCTCAAAGTGACCAATTCCGCTGGGTCGCGGCATAAAAATCCGCGCTGGAATTACCTTGGCTTCGTTGATTACCAGGCGATATTCGCCCCATTGGGCCACTGCATCGGGAGCGTCCCGCACCCCCAAGTCCAAAAGCTTGCCCCGATCCCAGACCAATAGTTTGGCTGCGTCGCGCGGACTAAGGGGCACTTGGGCGATTCGCTCTTCGGGCAGCGGGAAGTCGTAGTCGGAATTGCGAATTTGGCGAGGGTCCGTCATGGTCGGCACAAAGTTCGTTCAAAAGTCTGCTGCGCTACCTTCGCCCTATGGCGGCCATGGTAGTTTTAAGCGTAATTAACGACCTGCACAGCGACCAGCGCGTGCACCGGAGTGCCATCACTTGGGCCGAGCGCGGCTACCGCGTAGTGCTCGTCGGACGCAGCCATCCCAACCCGGCACCCTTGGATCGACCCTACGAAACCCTGCGCTTTCGATGCCTATTTAACCGCGGACCCTTGTTTTACCTGGAATTTCAGCTCCGCCTTTGGTTGGCCCTTCGAACCCTGAAGCCCGACGTCTATCTGGCCAACGACCTCGATACCCTAGGGCCTAATGCATGGTGGGCAATGCGCAGGGCCAAATCCTTAGTCTACGATTCCCACGAGTATTTTTTAGGTTCTCCCGAGCTGGAGAGCCGCCCTTTGGTGCAGGCTCTTTGGCGCCTGGTGGAGCGCTACGGCATTCCGCGAACCGACTTTCGCGTCACGGTCAATGCCAGCATCGCTGAGCAGTACGCCAAGGAGTACGGTTCGACATGGGACCTGGTCCGCAACATGCCCCTAGAGGTCGAATTGCCTTGGCCGGCCGACGGCCAATGGGACGGAGCGGAGTCTCGGCGCCGGATTCTGCGCAAAGAACTGCAGCTTCCCCAAGACAAAACGATATGGATTTTGCAGGGCGCAGGAATTAACGTGGACCGCGGAGCCGAAGAGCTCGTGGATGCAGCGGCCCTCTGCCCCGAGGTCGAACTCCTGATCGTGGGCAGCGGAGACGTATTGGAATCCCTTAAGCAGCACTGCGCCTCGCGCGGAATTGCCAACGTCCGCTTTTTGGGCAGGGTGGAGCGCGCCCAGCTCCAGCGCCTGACCCAAGCGGCAAACTTGGGATTTAGCCTCGACAAGCCCAAGTCTGCCAATTACCGCTGGAGCCTGCCCAATAAGGTTTTTGACTACCTGCAGGCTGGAATCCCCATGGTAGTTAGCGACCTGGTTGAGGTAGCGCGGCTGCTTCGCCAAACCGGCGCGGGAGTAGTCCTTGACGAGCTCAGTGCAGCGGCCATTGCCAGCGCGGCCCAAGACCTGCTCAAGCCTGACCGATACGAGGCAGCAAGCAAGGCAGCCCGAGCTGCTGCGCACCACTATCATTGGGGCAATGAGTGCCAGGTTTGGCATCGGCTAATTGACCGCCTCGAGGGCATTAATACCCATCACATTTGGAGTTTTGATCGCCTCGAACCGCCCCGATACGGCGGAACCCTGGAGGTTCTAGGCCATGTTCGCGCCGCTTCCGCTTCCGGGCAGCAGGTAGTCCTTCATGCCTTTACCAAGTCCTCCTTGGCGCAGCCGGAACCCTTTGCCGAGGTGCAAACCAACGTGCTGCGCCGTGCTCGCTGGCCCTGGGGCCTCAAGCCTTGGATTGTGCAGAGCCGCCTTAGCCCCATTGCCCGCCATCAGGCTGCCGTTCAGAGGGGAGTCCGCACCTACCATGGCCTGCATTGCAGCGCACTCGACCCGACGGGTACCTTGCGCCTTCACAACCCCGAGTCGGCCTACTACCGCAGCCTCGCCAACCAATCTAATGGATTCAAAAGGCTCTACTACCTCTTTGAGGCATGGGCCTTGCGCCGCTGGGAACAGGAGTTGGCTTCCTCATGGCTTGGGCCGGTTCATGCCATCACCGCCCGCGATGCGGAGGCCTGGAACCTGCGCAGCCCGCGATCCCCGGCAGCATTCGTCGCTCCGAGGCATCCCTTTGTTAGGGCAATTCCCCAGGGCCCTGCCGCGGAATCCTTGGTCCTGGTCGTGGGTAAATTCAGCGTAGAAGAAAATGCCGCTGCCCTGCGCGGACTTCAGGCGGCCCAGCCAGCCATTGAACCCATTGTCTTTGCGGGCCACAACGCACCTTCCGGAACCAAAAACTACCTGGACCGCCCCAGCGATTCGGAACTCGACGAGCTCTATGCTCGAGCGCAGGTTGTGGTCGTGCATGCCGAGCACCAACTCGGAATCAAGTTCAAGTTGATTCAAGCCCTACTGCAGGGCCGCCACATCGTAGCTCATGAAGACGCCGTGGCCGGTTTAAACCTTGGCCAAAGGGTGCGGACCTACCGCAGCTGGTCGCAGGCCTATGAGGCAATCCGAGCGGCGCAGTCAGAGCCTTGGACTGCAGTGCATGCCGAAGAAGCCCTTCGCAGCGCGCAGGCCTGGCAGGCTTGACTCCCTAGACTTCAGACCAAAAGTGCGCCGAAGTCCTAAGCACAGGGAAGATTTAAAGGGTTTTTTGTACCGTGGAGGTCAGGGTTCCGTTGCCGCATCGGTAGGTGGCATGAGGGAACTTTAGCAGAAGGGCATAGTCGTGCGTGGCCATAAGAATGCTGCGTCCGCTTGCACGAATTTCTTCGAGCAGGTGCATTAACTCCTCAGACATGTGCGGATCAAGGTTTCCTGTGGGCTCGTCGGCCAAAATAAGCGGCGGATCGTTCAAAAGAGCGCGAGCAATGGACACGCGCTGCTGCTCTCCGCCTGAAAGTTGATGGGGCATTTTATGGCCCTTGGTGGGCATGCCAACGCGGCGAAGCACGGCATCAATTCGGTCGCTGTTCTCCCCCTCGTTCATTTGACCCGTGGCATGCAGCACAAAATTCAGGTTGTCGCGCACGCTGCGGTCCATCAGTAGCTGAAAGTCCTGAAAAACTACGCCGAGCTTTCGACGCAGGTAGGGAATTTCTCGTTCGGGAAGGTTCCGCAAGTCGTGGCCTACAACCTGTCCTGCTCCTGATTCCAGAGGAAGGTCCGCATAAAGGGTTTTGAGCAAAGACGACTTGCCAGAGCCTGTGGCGCCGATGACGTAGACGAATTCGCCTGGGCCCACCTCGAGATCTACGTCGCTGAGAACACGATGGTCGCCCTGCATGATGCAGGCTTTGCGGAGCGAAATTACGGGAGACTGTTCCATGGGCATAGTTTATGCAAAGTAACGAGAGCGGAACCAATAGCAGGATGTACTTTTGAAAACCATGAGGATTACGTTTTTTACCGCGCTTTTGTACAGCGCAAGCCTTTTTGCCCAGCAGCCCATTACCGGCCAGCAGCCCGAGGCCCTCTTTGCGGAAGCGCGCGCCCGATTTGATCGCGCCCTGTACAGCTCGGCCTACGAGCATTTCGGCCGGGTTCGCAGCATGGTCCCCGAGGCCAGCGACTGGTCGGAGCAGTCCATGTACTACCAGGCCCTGTGCTCGATTCGCCTGCTGCACCGCGATGCTGAGGAGTACGCGGAGTCATTCTTACAAACCTACCCTTCCTCGTCCAGACGCATTGACCTGATCCTTGAGGCCGCCGAGCAGTCCTTCAACCGCCGGAGGTACCAAGAGGCCAAGCGTTGGCTCCGGCAGCTCGACGGGGTCGATCTGGCATCAGGCTTGCGCGCTGAGGTGCAGTTTAAGTTGGGTTATGCCCACTTTTTGCTCAATGAGTTTGACCAGGCCAAGGCAGAACTGGGCGAGGCTAAAAAGTCGAAGAGTGCCGTCGCCAAGACGGCCCAGTACTACTACGGCCACATTGCCTACCTAGAAAAGTCCGACCAGACTGCTTTAGAAAGCTTGGAGCCCCTTCAAAACCACGAGGAGTTTGGTGCGGTAGTGCCTTACTATTTGGCCCAGATTTTCGCTCGCCAAGGCAAGGACGATGAACTCCTCAAGCTTGGTGAGGGCCTAATTAAGAAGGCCTCTGCCAAGCGTGCTCCCGAGATTGCATTGCTCGTCGCCCAAAGCATGTTCCGCAAAAAGCGCTATGCCGACGCAATTCCCTATTTTGATTTTAATGGTGCCCAAGGCGGGAGGGTTTCGCCCGAAATCAGCTATCAAATGGGGGTTTGTGCCTACCAAACGAAGGACTACGAAGGCGCAATCCGAGCCTTTAACCAGTTGCCCAACGAAAACACTACCGATTGGTTGGTGCAGTCGCGTTTGATGCTTGGCGACAGCTACGCGCGTCTTGAGCGCTGGGAGGAGGCTCAGTCGGCCTTTCGTTCCATTGCGCAGAGCAAGGCCGACGAGGCAACACGGGAGCAGGCAGCCTTTCAGTATGCCAAGTTGACCTACCGCAGCGCGGGGCCATTTGGCGATGCCATTCCGATTTTTAATCAGTTTCTTCGCGACTTCCCCCGCACGGAATACCGTCGAGAAGCCAATGAGTACCTGGCCAATTTGTACCTGACCAGCCGCGACTACGGCCGAGCCATTGAGGCCATTGTGCAGACCGGAATGGGATCATCAGCCATGCGGGAGGCCTACCAGAAGGTTGCCTACTTTAGGGGCGTTGAGCTCTACCAGTCCTCGCAGTGGGATAAGGCCAATGAGCTTATGGACCAGTCCCTGAGCTACCCCCTCGACCGAGGATACACGGCACTCGCTCACTTTTGGAAGGGCGAGATGGCCTACCGACAGGGCGATTACCGCGAAGCCCTCGACCAGACCGACAAGTTTCTGAAGGTTCCGGGTAGTTTTAACCTATCGGAGCGCCCTGCGGCTCAATACAATAAGGCCTACGCGCTCTACCGCCTCGACCGTCTCGAAGACGCAGCCGCGAGCTTCAGGGTGTTCTTAGAGGATGCCTCGGCGGGTGACCGCCGCCGCGAGGATGCGGAACTTCGCATTGCCGACCTGTACTTTCTGCTGGGGCGCCATGCCCTTGCCCGTGACTTTTATGCAAAAATCGCCAAGGGATCAAGCGCCGACGCAGAGTATGCTGGTTTTCAGCAGGCTCTTTGCCGCGGACTCCTGGGAGACAATGCGGGCAAGATTGCCCAGCTTGCAGGCATCGAGAAGACGGGTTCGGCACGCGCCGACGAAGCCCTTTTTGAGCGCGCTCAAACTCTTCTTCGCATGGGCAGGAACAGCGAGGCTGAAGAAGCCTTTGCGGCCTACATACGCCGCAAGCCCAACGCCGAAAAGGCCCGCCGGGCAGCCCTAAACATTGCCCTTGCCCGCAGGAACGACAACAACCTCTCGGGGGCAATAACGTCCTTTCAAGGGGTGGTGCGCGAGCATCCCGGCACCGACGAAGCGCGCGAGGCGGTAGCCGGAGCCCGGTCAGTCTTTGACGAGGCCAACCGAATGGACGACTATTTGGAATGGGTGCAGGGCATGCCCTCCTCGGGAATCCGCGCAAGCGAGCTGGATTCTGTAGCCTACATGTCGGCCTACGACAAATTTGCCCAGTCCCAGTATTCGGTTTCATTCGATGCCTTTGTGCGCTACTTGAAGCGCTTCCCCGACGGCTACTTTGCAACAATAGCGCAGTTTCAGGCTGCAGAGTCCGCCCGAATGACGGGTCAAATGGCCCAATCCTTACCCTACTACCAAGGCGTGGTCAGGGCCCCTATTGGTGCCAATACTGTTTCTGCTTACAAATGGCTGCTTAGGGACGCGGAGGCCCGCAAGGATTGGACGGAGGTCAAAAGTCATGCGGAGCGCTTGATTGCTCTTGCTGAAGACGCGAGCCTTCGAAGTGAGGCTTCGCGAGCCATGATGAGGGCCCACTATGCAGAAGGCAATAGCGACGTCGCCTTGACCTATGCTGAGGGAATTCTGGCGGACCAGCGCGAAACTCCTGAAGTGCGCAGCGAGGCCCTTTCTCTGCGCATGCGCTTGCTTGAGGGCAAGTACCGCGCGCTAGCCAGCGACAGCCTCCGCTTGGGAACCTGGCTGGCTGCAGCCGACCAGGCCATTGAAGACGGCTTTGTAGCGGTTCAGGCAGAGGCACGTTATGCAAAAGCACAGATTCTTCGAATTCGAGGGCAGTTTGCAGCCTCAAGCGAAGAGGTTTTTGCCCTTCTCGATAACTATCCGAGTCAAACGGAGTGGCGCTACAGGGCCCTGCTCGTACTGTCGCGCAACTACGCCAGCTTGAACGATGGTTTTCAAGCACGCTACACCCTAGATTTTTTGATTTCAGAGCATCCGTCTGACGAACTTGTGCGGGAGGCTCAGGCCTTGCTTGCCGAGTTCAATGCCGCACAGCTTCCCTCTAATGCCCCGCAAACCAATGATGCTGAGTAAAATAAAGTTCGCCGCAGCGGCAACAGCCCTTGCTTTGGCTCTTCAGAGCGCCGCCCAGGTGGGCCAGGTTGAGGTATCGGTGACCGACAAGTACCGTGCAAAAGTTGCCGAAGCCATCAAGATTTCAGGGCAACCCGGTCTTGGCGATACGACGATTCAGAAGCTGCCCATCAGTATTTTGGTGCGTCCTCAGGTAATTGGAATGGAGCCGGTTATGGAGCAAATTCCGCCCATAAAAATCATAAAGACCAAGCTGGACCGCTTGCCTTCGCGCTACCTTTCTTTAATTGTCGGCAACTACGGCTCGGTAGAGGCCGAAGCGGCCATTGGAAGCGTGCGCAGCGTGAGTCAAATGTGGTCCGTTAGGGCGGCGCACCGGTCGACTCGCGGAGGATTTGACCCGAAAATTATCGTTTTTGACCGGGCCACATGGGCGAACAGCACGGTGGACGCCAACTACGAACGCATCTTTAACCGAGGTCGCCTGCGCTTTGAAGCGGGCGGAGCCTGGGATCAAATTCCCTTTTATGGCCAGCGGCACAATCCGGGCTTTAATGACCTAGATACCGCGGCAAAAGCTCCGGGGCGGAACATACAGAACTACACTTTTGGAGCGCGCTACCAGTCTACGCGCTACCGCAGAACCCAAGTTTTTCGAAGTATTTCTGTGGACGGACACCGCTGGATTGACCAAGGGGGGCGGCAGGTGGAGTCCGGTGCCCGTGCTCAGCTCGAGTCTGCGCTGCCCGTGCAAAATCTGGTCCTTAATCTACCCCTTCACTTTTCGATTAACCAGTTGGAAGGATCGCAGCGCATTGACACTTCGCAAATTGCTTGGGCTGCCCAGTTTAGCCCCTCGCTGGCCGACAGCATCAAGGGAATTCGCTTTCGCTTTGGACTGAATATGATCTTCACGGGTGGAGCCGGGCAAATAACCCTGCCCTACTTTCCGCCGGTGGTTCACGTGGAGGTTCCCCTTGTTCGCAACGTGCTTTACCTCTACGGAGGCATGGAGGGTAAAGTCGACAACGGCGGCATGCGGGCCCGGGTGGAGTCCGTGCCCTTCTTGTCAGAAGGTGCGACCTATCAGGCCGTGCGCAGCAGCAGCCTCTACGGAGGAGCTACCGGACGGTGGAGCCGTATTATTGGATACCGATTTGGCGGACGCTTCGCCACCTGGGACAACTACCCTATGGTCGTAAGGCCTGACGTGGACTTTGGAATTCTCAACGACAGCGGTCGGCTGGGCATGGACTACGTGAAGGTCACATCACTCGAGCCCACGGGCGAACTGACCTTTCAGTTCAAGGAGGTTTGGGACCTGCGGCTGCATGGCTTGCTGCGCTATGCGATTCAGGATTCCACCGGTGGTCCGGTATACCATCTGCCGAAGTATGAGTTTGGTGCTCAGGCTAGGGCTAATTTTGGCGAGAAAATTCGTCTGGATGCCGCCGCGGTGCTTCGAGGCCCTCGCACGACGCTCAATGGCTTGCTCCAGCCCTACGATTTGCCCGCTTTTGTTGACGTCCGCCTTGGTGCTCAGTACCGCTACAACAGCCAACTGGATGCAGTGGTCCGCATCGACAACCTGCTCAACCAACGGGCAGAATGGTGGATGGGCTATCCCGTTCAGGGAATTAGGGCAAATTTTGGCCTGCTGTACAAGTTTTAGTCGTTTAGGGCTCCAAGTGTCAACGGGTCGCCGTTCGTGCGTCTTGTTGAAAAAAATGTTGATAAACAGGCCTAATTTTTAGCATATAAGACTCCCTGCCGCGAGCAATGAGTTACATTTGTAATTACTCCATTTTATCGGAATTATGAGCGAAAACAAGCATTACGGCGCAGACAGCATACAGGTCTTAGAAGGTTTAGAAGCAGTTCGCAAGCGGCCTGCCATGTACATCGGTGATGTCGGCCAGCGAGGCCTTCACCATTTGGTCTATGAGGTGGTCGATAACTCCATTGACGAGGCCCTGGCCGGACATGCTACCCGCATCGAGGTAACGATCCACGAGTCAAACAGCATTACGGTAAAAGACGACGGTCGGGGCATCCCGGTTGCCATGCACACCAAGGAGGGAAGGTCGGCCCTAGAAGTGGTTATGACGGTACTTCACGCCGGCGGAAAGTTTGACAAAGACTCCTACAAGGTCTCCGGAGGTCTGCACGGTGTGGGCGTGAGCTGCGTGAATGCATTGTCTTCTTTGCTCAAGGTCAATGTGCACCGCGACGGTAAGGAGTACCAGCAGGAGTATAACATTGGTAAGCCCTTGTACGACGTCAAAGAGGTCGGTCCGTCTTCTTATCGCGGAACCATCGTGTATTTTGAGCCCGATACCACCATCTTCTACGAGAGTGTGTACCAGTTCGATATTTTGGCCGCTCGCTTGCGCGAACTGTCCTACCTGAACCGCGGAATTCGGATTCTTTTGACCGACGAGCGCGACATTCAAGAAGACGGAACCCAAAGAAGCCAGGAGTTTTATAGCGAAGGGGGACTAAAGGAATTCACCGAGTTCATCGACCAGAATCGCGAGAAGCTCATTCCCGAGCCAATGTACATGGAAGGCGAGATTGAGGGCATTCCGGTGGAGGTTTCCATGATCTACAACACCTCCTACGCGGAGATTATTCATTCCTACGTCAACAACATCAACACGCACGAGGGCGGAACCCATTTGGCTGGTTTTCGCCGTGCCCTAACCCGCACCCTTAAGAAGTACGCCGACGAGTCGGGTATTTTGACTAAGGAAAAAATTGAAGTTGCTGGCGACGATTTTCGCGAGGGATTGACCGCTGTTATTAGCGTTAAGGTTATGGAGCCCCAGTTTGAGGGGCAAACCAAGACCAAGCTTGGCAACAGCGAGGTGGCCGGAGCCGTCGACCGAATTGTGGGCGAGATGCTCACGAACTACCTCGAGGAGCACCCTAACGAGGCGCGAATCATTGTTTCTAAGGTTGTTTTGGCCGCCAAGGCCCGCATCGCAGCCCGCAAGGCACGCGAGATGGTGCAGCGCAAAACAGTTTTGGGTTCCCATTCACTCCCAGGTAAGCTGGCCGACTGTTCAGAGACTGACCCCGCACAGTGCGAGATCTTTCTGGTAGAAGGAGACTCTGCGGGCGGTACCGCTAAGCAAGGTCGCGATCGCCGTTTTCAGGCTATTTTGCCCCTGCGCGGCAAGATTTTGAACGTGGAGAAGGCCATGCTGCATCGGATTTTTGAGAACGAAGAAATTCGCAACATGTTCACCGCTCTTGGGGTAAGCATTGGCACTCCAGAAGACAGCAAGGCCCTAAACACCGAGAAACTCCGCTACCATAAAATCATCATTATGGCGGATGCTGACGTGGACGGTTCCCACATTGCGACCTTGGTTCTCACCTTCCTGTTCCGATACATGAAGAATCTTGTAGAGCGCGGATTCGTCTACATCGCTTCGCCCCCTCTTTACTTGGTAAAAAAGGGTCAAAAGTCACAGTATGCCTGGAACGAAACCCAGCGCGATCAAGCCGGTCGTGAACTCGGTGGAGAAGACATGACTGGGGTTAGCGTGCAGCGCTACAAGGGTCTTGGTGAAATGAACTCGGAGCAGCTTTGGGAGACCACGCTGAACCCGGAGGCCCGGACGCTCAAGCAGGTGACTATTGATAATGCAACCGAGGCCGACCGAATCTTCTCCATGCTTATGGGTGATGATGTTCCGCCACGCAGGGAATTTATTGAGAAAAATGCCCGCTATGCGCGCATTGACGCTTAAGTCACCGCCTTTAGATTATACCTTTGAGGAGTCGCTTAGCGGCTCTTTTTTTTAATAAAGCAAACCGATGAAAATTACCGTTGTAGGCGCCGGAAACGTAGGCGCAACCTGTGCAGAAGCCATGGTCCGCATGGAACTCGCTGAAGTTATTGTACTTCTTGATATCAAAGAGGGTTTTGCCGAGGGCAAGGCCATGGATATGAACCAAACGGCTACGCTCAACGGCTTTAGCAGCGTGGTTCATGGCGTTACCAACGACTACGCCGCTACGGCAGGGTCCAAGGTCGTAGTCATAACCAGCGGAATTCCGCGCAAGCCGGGCATGACCCGCGAGGAGCTCATAGGTACCAATGCAGGAATCGTAAAGTCGGTGGTTGACAATGCATTGAAGTATTCTCCCGAAGCCATTATTGTGGTGATTTCCAATCCAATGGACACCATGACCTACCTGGCGGCCAAGCAGAGCGGATTGCCCAAGAACCGCATCATTGGCATGGGTGGAATCCTGGATTCCGCGCGTTTTAAGTACTTCTTGTCGGGAGCCCTGAACCTCCCCGTGAGCGACCTGCAGGCCACCGTCATTGGTGGTCATGGAGACACCACCATGATTCCCTTGACCCGAATGGCGAGCTACCAAAGCACTCCAGTGAGCAACTACCTCAGTGCTGAGAAACTGGCGGAGGTTAAGTCGGCAACCATGGTGGGTGGTGCAACCCTAACTGGCCTGCTCGGAACCTCTGCCTGGTATGCGCCGGGTGCTGCGGGTGCAGTACTTACCGCGAGCATAGTCCGCGACCAAAAGAAGATTTTCCCTTGCTCGGTCTACCTCGAGGGAGAATATGGAGAGAGCGACATCTGCATGGGGGTTCCTGTGGTAGTGGGCGCCAATGGTTGGGAGTCCATTGTGGACTACCGACTTAACGCGGAGGAAGCGGCGGAGTTTGCGAAAAGCGCAGCGGCCGTCCGTGCCATGAACGTGGTCTTGGACAGCTTGTAAGATCCGTATCGGTCAAGCCAAAAATTCGGTACCGGTGGGTTGCAACCCACCGGTATATTTTTTTATACCCCGGCGTAAACCGAACCACCGTCGCCAGCAAAGGCCCCCAGGGCCGGGTATGCCGCAGTGCGGTGACTACCGCGTCCGCATCATAAAATACTCCATTCGGGGTCCACAAAACAACGCCGCCCGGGTGAGATTCCGACCATTGCGGAGTCAGCGGGGCATAGGAAAGCAGCCCGTCGCGATCCAGAGCGTTGAGCCAATAAACCGAGCGATGGCAGAGGGCACAGTGCCCGTCGTAGAGAACGATTAAGGAAGCTTGATCCATCGCGCAACTCCCACCGGACTCCAGAGCAGGTAAACACCCGCCGGCCAGCTTCGGGTATTTAGGGCCTGGTTGGGGCCGATTGCAAATTCGCCGATAAATCGGCCGTCTAGGGTAAGAACCCTAACCCGGGTCTCGACCCGAGCCTGCAGCCATTCGGTCCCGGGGTTGGGGTAAACGTCCAACTGCGAAGGCAGCATTATGCCTTCATCACTACCTATTTGGTTGGTGTCCGAGGTCATGTAGCGGATTCCTCCCGTCCCAACGCCCAAAACCAATTCTGGCCGGCCGTCGCTGTCTAAATCGCCAAACCAGGGTGCGTTCAGGCTTCCGTCGTGGGCCATAGTACTGCCGCGCTGAAGCCGTGGCGTCATTAAAAACTCCAGATCAATTCTAAGGCTGTCGGTCCCAAGCCCTGGCATGGCGCAGCCGTCGCTGAGGATGCTGTTGTGGTTGGCAACATCGCCAAAAGCATGGCTGGCAAAAGGAGTTCGGTGCGCTGCCAAGTGCACGTCGCTGCTGGGAAGGTTTCGGCTAAAGCAAAATTCCACCACCAGATTGGACTGTCCGTCGTAGTCAATTGGGTTCTGAAACGAGATAAAATTCCAGCCCTGGCTGAGCACCGCGAGGTAGGAGAAGCCCACCTCACCGCCAGGCCCCATGCCGGTCAACGAATTGGCATTGCTGTGGCGAACGCTCACCGTGAAACCCTGGCTCAGGTAGGGAGCGCTCGAGGTAATACAGTTAACCTTTAAGCCTTGAATGCGCGTGGGCCCCGAAATTCCAGCCGCCGCGAGTTCTGAGGCCTTGATGAGGTATTGGTGCCTCCCGGTGCGCCGGCTTCCGCCAAAAGGCGTTTGAAGCGTGGTCGCCGTAGGCTGCGCATTGGCCGTTTGAATGAGCGGACTCAGGCTCGGCGGAAGCGCAAGGATGCTCGAGGCATTCGGGTAGGCCAGGACCCCCGCGTAGCGGCTCCCGACCCACAATTCCATTTGCCCCCCGTTGAGGTAGGCGCGTGGAACAGAGCGTCCGTTGAAGGTCCTAGCCGTATCCACGTCAATGGATCCAAAGTTTGTGCTCACCAAGTTCCAGGCGCCGGCGTCGTTTCTCAAGAAAGCGACCTCGCCCTTCTCGTTGCCAATGAGCAGGTCTAAATCGCCGTCGCCATCCAGGTCAAAGAGTTCTGGGCTCGCGTTTTGGCCCACGTCATGGCTCGTTAGCAAGGCTGCGGACCCGCTAAAGCTGGGACTGATCAAGGTGCCGCTGTTGTAGGCCACGTACACTTGACCGTTGGTTCGTCCGACCGTCATATCCACCAGTCCGTCTGCGTTGAGGTCGCCCAGAGCGGGAGCAGTCCAAGTGGGGTCGGGACCGAGGTTGGAAGGCGTAGTAATTGGGGTAGCGCGCCAAACGGGCTGGCTAATCGTTCCATAATTCACCCAATAAGACAAGCCCCTTCGGCTGCCGATAATCAGGTCAACCAGCCCGTCGGTATTGAGGTCCGCGCCATAAGGCACCGAATAGGTGCCCAATTCTACCATTTCGTCTTGAAGGAATCGGGTCTGCGTGCGCTGCCATACCGGTGCTGTTGCGCTGCCGTTGTTTTGGTAAAGCCAGACGCAGGAGTCGGCCGATCCAGAATACATGTTTGGACTCGCCACAATTTCGCTCACGCCGTCCAGGTTGGCATCGACGGCCGAAAATCCCGGAAAAAGCAAATTCACAGGGTTGCTCGCGGCAGGCCAAGTGCTGTCTTGGCTCTCAATATTGGCTTGAGCCAAGGTTCCCACGTTAAAACCGACCACGCCGGACTCATACGAAACGTCGCCAATCAATGCGTCCGGCAATCCATTGCCGGTCATGTCGTGCAGGAGTAGGGTAGACCCGGCATGCTTTACGTCCTCGGTCTGCGGCGCTCGGGGCGGGAGCGAGGCAATGCAGGCATCAATGACTAGGGCATTTCGTACCCCCGACTCTTCGACATCGCCCCAGCAGCCGTCGGCGCGAACAAAGGTCAGTCCGCAGTTTTGCTGGTTTTGGTGCCACTCGATTTTGGTTCCGCCCTGGTCAAAACAGAGCACGTCGATGTCGCCGTCCTGATCGATGTCGCCGATGTAGGGACGGTCTGCGCTCAGGACCTGCAGGTTATAGGCCGGACTCCCCGCGGTGTAGACCGAGCGCAGTTCTGTCAGTGGCCCCAAGGCCCAGGTGAACGAGAGAATTCCATTCGTTCTCTGCCCCTGCCAAACACCGACTCCGTGCACGACCCAAGCAAAAATGTCGGGAATGCCGTCGCAGTTGTAGTCGACTACATGGACCCACTGCTTGTTGTTCGGGAAGTTGCTCGTCCAAGTTGGGCGTTCGATCCATTGGCCATTAATCCGCTCCAGTGCAAGCCAACGGT
>JBEEMM010000008.1:0-20182 GCA_041192685.1 Bacteroidota bacterium
CTATGTGTCGCCCTTCATCGGTCGTCTTGACGATATTTCTACCGACGGACTTGGTTTGATCGAAACGATTCGCACCATTTATGACAACTACGGTTTTGACACCCAGATCCTAGCAGCCAGCGTGCGCCACTCCATGCACATTATTGAATGCGCTACCATCGGAGCCGACGTAATGACCGGTCCTTTGAGCGTTATCACGGCCCTGCTCAAGCATCCGCTTACCGATAGCGGTCTCGAGAAGTTTTTAGAGGACTACCGCAAGGCCAACTCCTGAGCCGCCCAGCGCGCCAGGGCCTGACGGTCGGGCTTGCCGCTGCTTAGGTAGGGTATTTCGCGCTGCACAATGTGCTTGGGGCGCTGCCAACTCGGCAGCGCTTCCCATTTCTGGTGGACAGTCTTGAGGTCCACGTCCGGCGCTCCCACCCAAACCAGGGACTGACCCCACTCGGAACTCGGCACGCCGACCGCGACGCCCTCGGCACCGCTGGCCGCTTCTACCGTTTCAGGAAAAATCTTTTTGCCGGCGCTGACCACCGCGCCGTCGAGGCGGCCGAGCCACTCGAATTCACTGTTTGACAGCACCTTGGCCGCATCCGTTGTTACTAAGTGTCGAACTCCGCGCGACGGATCGTCAACGACCAAGGCCTCGCCATTTTGGGTAAACCGTACGCCGGGAAGCCCGCGGTAGGTCCGCCCCTTCCCGATCTGGCGCAGGGCCACGTGGGTCAGGGTTTCGGTCATGCCAAAGCCGTGGTAGACCGGGCGGGGCCAGCGGGCCAGCAGCGTTTCAAGTTCCGGGCGCACATCCGCTCCGCCCAGCAGGGTGCAGCGGTAGTCCTTAGGGTTAAAACTGGGGTCCGCCGCGAGCGCTGCCGCCTGCTCGGGGACCAGCGCGACGAAATCGTAGCGCAGTCCGGAGTGGGTCGCAGGGCGTCGCTCCACCGGCAGCACGTCCAGCCGCAGCCCTGCGATCAGGGCGCGTACCACCATCATAAATCCGCCGGCCGTGCTGGCCGCCAAGAGCAATGGGCTTCGCTGGCCCTCACTGAGGTCAAAAAAGGCAATTGTGGCGCGGGCACTGGCCTCAATGTGCTTGCGCTGCAGCACGAGTTCCTTGGGCGCGCCGGTGCTTCCGCTGCTGTGCAGGGTCCAGGAGGAGGCGCCCGAGTTCCACCAATCCACAACGGCTTCCACTTCGCGGCGGCGTGCGGCGGAACAGGCTGCACTATACTCAATCTCGGCCTTCGGGCTGAAGACTTTGGGCGGACCACCTTGGCTCACTTCATCCAAAGTTTACCCGAACGCACCTCAGTGCGCGCAGGGAGGTTGTTGGTGTACAGGGAACCGGTTCCAAAGCCTTGGTAGCCATTTAGCCCCTGCAGCGTCGACGCCCACTGAGCAATTGCACTGAGCCCCTCGCTTCCTTCGAGAGCCGAGGTAATCCACCAGTTGATGCCCCGAGCCTCGGCGCGACGAATCCAATCTTCACTTGAAACCATGCCACCCAAAAGACTGGGCTTGAGTACAATGTACTGAGGATTAATGTCGTCGAGTAGGGCGTCCCGCTCCGCGAATTCGTGAAGACCGATAAGGCTTTCGTCGAGGGCCACCGGCAGGGTTCCGCTCGCCGCGGCCTCCTTAAGTCCAGCACGGTTCGAAGCGGCACAGGGCTGCTCAATGCTGTGCAGCCGGAACGCACTGAGGGTCTCCATGCGTTCCAAGGCCAGCTCAGTCGACCAGGCGCCGTTGGCGTCCACGCGAAGTTCTAGCGTGCTGTCCAGTCCGCGGTTGTGGCGCAGCACGTCGCATTCCGCCTCAAAATCCAGTGCGCCCACCTTCATTTTTAGGCAGCGAAAGCCTTCGGTTAGCCTCGCCTCCGACTGGTCGTGGAGGTAGCAGCTCGAACCCATCCAGAGCAGGCCGTTGATGGGAATTCCGGCTTCACCGCGGGCAAAGGGCGTATCCGCCAGGCGGGTTCCGTCGCCCCCGCGGCTGCGATCGGCCCAGCTGCGCAGGGCCTGCTCGGCGGCAAAGACGAAGGACGGCCATTCCCTCCAGGCATAAGCCCAGGCAGGGTCGAGGATTCCGCGCTCAGCCCAGTCGACCCAGGTGGCTTCACCAAGCCCTTCGAGGGCGCGGCAAAAGGCGTTGAGCTGCGGTTCGTAGTCGGGGCGATCGTCGACCGAAAGGCCGGGCAAGAGCCCACACTCTCCGCGCCCCCTCAGGCCCTGGGATTCCAGCTCGATGAAGTAGGCGGGCTTGACCTTAAGGGTTCCGCGCGAAGTGCCAGCTGGCGTTTTAAACGTGTAGGAATGAAACCAGTAGCTCGCCTTCACCGTGTTGCGCAATTAAAACAGGGGCTTGCTGCATTCATTGGCATCAATGAGCAGGCCAATGCCCATGAGCAGGGCAAAAAGAACCGTTTGAAGGGCCAGTGGCTTCAGGAGCTTATCGAATTCTGCGGGAGAACGGGCCTTCCAACCCTTCCATGCGGTCTCGGCCATCAAAGGCAGGGTCGCCGCAAACAAAAAGCTCCGGCTGCAGGTGACGGGCGCCTGCACCAAAACAAAAAGCGTCGCAGCCAGCCATCCCTGAAAGAGCAGGAGCAGCTGGTAAAGCTTGGCCATGGCCAAACCCATTTTGCACGCAAGGGTGTTTTTGCCTGCTGCTCGGTCGGTCTCGATGTCACGCATGTTGTTAAGGTTGAGCACTCCAGCCGCAAAAAGCCCGACACTAAGGCCCGGGAGGAGCATTAGCCAGTCCCAGGACTGTGTTTGCAAGAAAAAGGAGCCTGCCACGCCAACCGGACCAAAGAAAAACAGCACAAAGAGGTCGCCCAAGCCACGGTATCCGTAGGCAAAGCGGCCTAAGGTGTAGCCGCGCGCACTTAAAATCGCTGCAAATCCCAGCAGCATAAAAAGAATAAAGAAGGCCGGAGAAAGTCCGCGCGTTCCCATCCACGACGTGGCCGCAGTGAGCAGCAGCGCAACGAGGGTAGCGATGCTAACCGCTCTGCGCATGCTCGAGGCCGTGATGAGTCCGCTCGCTACCGCTCGCTGCTCGGCGCCCTCTGCTCGGCGGTCGTCTGCACCGCGAAGTCCGTCGCCCAAATCGTTGGAGAGGTTAGACAAAATTTGGTAGGCCGTGGCGGTCAATGCCGTCAATACCAGAAGCGTCGAATCAAAAAATCCCCGATCCGCAGCCAAAAGGGTACCCAGCACAATGGTGGCCAAGGCAAGAGGAAGGGTTCGGGGTCTCAGAGCCCCAATCCATGGACTCATGGAAACATTGGAAACTTCCCAAAGTCGGGATCGCGCTTCTCCAAAAAGGCTTTTTTGCCCTCTTGCGCCTCCTCCATGAGGTAGTACATCAAGGTGGCATCACCGGCAAACTCCATGAGTCCGCGCTGCCCGTCGAGCTCTGCATTGAGCCCGCGCTTAATCATTCGCAGAGCCATTGGGGAGAGCATCATCATCTGGCGGCACCAGTCTATCACTGTGGTTTCGAGGTCTTTGAGCGGAACCACTTTGTTCACCATGCCCATGTCGAAGGCCTCTTTGGCAGTGTACTGCTGGCAGAGGAACCAAATTTCGCGTGCCTTCTTTTGACCCACGTGCCGCGCCAAGTAGCTCGAGCCAAAACCCGCATCAAAACTACCCACCCGCGGACCGGTCTGGCCAAATCGAGCATTGTCTGAAGCCACCGTGAGGTCGCAAACCACGTGCAGCACATGGCCCCCACCGATTGCGTAGCCGTTGACCATGGCAAGTACCGGCTTGGGAATTTCGCGAATGCGCTTGTGCAGGTCGAGCACATTCAGGCGCGGAACGCCGTCTTCGCCGACGTAGCCTCCAACCCCTTTGACGTTTTGGTCTCCTCCGCTGCAAAAAGCCTTGTCGCCTTCGCCCGTGAGAACCACCACGCGGACGTCGCTGCGCTCTCGGCAAATGTCAAAGGCCTCAATCATCTGCGAATTGGTCTCTGGCCTAAAGGCGTTATAAACCTG
This sequence comes from Bacteroidota bacterium, assembly GCA_041192685.1. GTDB lineage: Bacteria > Bacteroidota > Bacteroidia > Flavobacteriales > Schleiferiaceae > TMED14. Next base: position 4,007 of record JBEEMM010000008.1, read on the forward strand.
CGGACGGTTGATGGTAACCTTGGCTATGCCCTCAAACAATTCAAATTTGATGTCGGAATACTCCTTGATTGGGGTCCAGGCGATGTTTTTCATATTGGGATCAAAATTAGGCTCCAAAACGCCCCTTCCAGGCTTTTTCTGAAGCATCCGGGTCGGTAAAAAGTTCCAATACGGTCGCGCCCGAATCACTAATGAACAAGGGCCAAGCAGCCTCTAATTCATCCAGATTGCTCGCACTTCGGTAGCTAAATCCTTGATTATCTGCGGATGCACCTACGCTTCGTCGGTGGCGAAAGCCAAAATTGCGGTCCAAGAGTCCGCTTGCCCGGGGACCCTCAATCCATTGAAAAATTTGCCCGCCTTGGTTGTTGACCACGACTACCTTGAGGGCCGGGAGTGCGTCAAAGGCCAATCCTGCCCCGCCGTCGTATAAAAACGACAATTCTCCGGTGACCAAGATGGTGGGGCGTTGGGATGCCCACATGGCCCCCAAGGCAGTCGAAGTCACGCCGTCGATGCCGCTAACACCGCGGTTAGCAAAGTGCCGAATGCCCGAGGCAAAGAGGCCCTGACCCCATAAAAAGTTGGCATAGCGAATTGGCGTAGAGTTGCCCCAATGCAGGTCCCATCCCGAGCTAATTTTTTGGGCGATGGCCCGATGTACCGTCATGTCCTGCCAGCCCTTAGATGCCGAAGCATTGCGGCGGCGTGGCGCCCAAGGCGAACCCAAGTCGGGTGCCTCGGCAGCCAATACCTTGAGTGCGTCGTAGGGATGGGCATAGCTACGAGACAGAACCGACCCAAACAGGTCTGGCAGGGGGTCGCGCGGTCCGATGACCCAATGCCTGCAGCCTTTGAGCATGGTCTTGGCATTTTTAGCCACCCAAGCGCCTCCAATGCTCACCACCGCATCGAGGTCAGGAAGACCCAATTCCAGAGTGTCTTCGAGCTGCTCGGCCGCGTCGCTGGGCAATTGGCTAAGGGGCTCCGCCGCAATCATCCAACCCTTGTGAGCCAGTTCACGCACCGCGGGTTCGGGATCGCCCCAGGACGGGTTCCACTGACCGACCACCAGCAAAGGGCGCCTGGCGTGGTGCGCAAAATCGGGGAGCTCAAGGTTCAAGGGCTCGACAGCCAAGGGTTGATCGCCTAAGGGCCCAGCAGACAGAGGCGCGATGGCTTCATAGAGCGGCTCAGCCATCGGGACGTTCAAGTGAACCGGCCCAAACCGAAGCGAGTCTAGAGCCTGATCTACCACTGCAGCATTCCATTCTAAAGTCTGGTCCAGGTTAAGTAGGCCTTTACCGACAAGGTGGTCGTCAAAAATCCGCTCTTGGCGAATGCTCTGCCCCTGACCGTTGTCGATTAAAGCAGCCGGCCGGTCAGCCGTAACAACGAGCAGCGCAACCTGCTGGTAGAAATCTTCTGCAACCGCTGGCGCAAAATTCAGGGCCGCCGTACCGCTGGTGCATACCGCAAAAGCAGGCTTGCCCGTGGCAATCGCGGCTCCGAGGGCCCAATGCGCAGCACTGCGCTCGTCGAGCAGGACCTGGTTTGGAGCCTCAAGCTCCCTAAAGGCTAAGACTAAGGGCGCGCAACGGCTGCCTGGCGAGGCAACCCAGCCAGCCCAATCAAGGCGGGCAAAGCGATCGCGGAGCATTCCCGCTATTTGGGCAGAAGTGATTTTCACCCGATTAGAACGCTTTCGAGCGTGCGAAGTTTTTGCTCGGTTTCAACCCACTCTCCTTCGGGGTCTGACTTGGCGGTAATTCCGCCGCCGGCATAGCCAAGAAGTCCGTCGGAACCCCATTCTACGCAGCGCAAGGTGACATAAAAAACAGACCGTTCTGGGCCTGACCAACCAAAATAGCCCGAATAATTACGACGGTTGTAGCCCCCATGAAGGCGAATGAAGGCCTGCGACTGAGCCCGCGGAAGGCCGCCCACCGCAGGAGTTGGGTGCAGGGCCAATGCGACTTCCCAAGCACTAATGGTCGAATGGACTCCGGTAATGTGGCTGCACAAATGCTCTACGGGGCCTGCCTGCAGTATCGTGGGTCCATCGATTTCGAGGGACTGCAGCCCAAGCGCTTGAAGCATTTGAACGATGTCTTTGGTGACCACGTGCTGTTCCTCCCGCTCCTTGAGGCCCCAAACGCCTTTACTGCCGAGCAGACGGGTGCCAGCCAGAGACATGGTTCGCACAACCTGGCCCTGAACCTCGGTCAGGCACTCTGGGGTTGCTCCCATCCAAATGCTTTCTCCCGGGGCACGGAGCAAAAAAACAGTGGCCCTTGGGTAGGCCTCAGAGAGGCGCTCAAAGGCCTCGAGGGGCTGCACCGAACTGCTTGGGTAGGCCCGAGTTCGAGACAAGACAACCTTCTCCACCACGCCGTCTAAGCAGGCCTGACGCGCCTGCTCGACAAGATTCCGATAGTCTTCTTCGCTGTGTGAGTCCTGTGGATCAATCGCAGGCAGCGCACTGTGCTCTAGAGCCCCAGCGGTCCAATGGCGAGCCTCTGCCCCCTCTCCCCGAGGAATGGCTTCAAACCGTTGCAGAAGTCCGCTAAACTGGGCAATGCCAAAGTTGCCGCTTTCTGAGGGTCGGAGTTCCCAAGCCTTTGGCACCGAGCCAGACTCGCGAATCAAGGCTAGCCCGATCACTCGTGCTGCTTGTGCACCCGCGGCACAATCGCGTTGGTCATTTTTACAAACGAAACAAGCTTGCCGCCGTCGTCCACCACCCGAATTTCAAGCACGTGCGTACTGCGTCCGCGGTGCAAAAAAGTGGCTGTTCCGTGCACAAACCCGCTTCGTGCACTGCGCACGTGGTTAGCCGCTATCTCGAGTCCAACGGCTACAAAATTCTGCGGATCCTCTAAAAAAATCTGCGATGCTGCACTGCCCGCAGTCTCCGCCAGAGCCACCGTAGCTCCGCCGTGCAGCAGTCCGAGGGGCTGCATGTGCCCGGGAGTTACGGGCATACGGACGGTCAGTGAGGACTCGGTCATGGCCATGTATTCGATCCCGAGAGTCTGCATCAAAGTACCCTCGCGGCGGCGGTTCAGTTCAGCCAAAATTTCAGTGTGCGTCATGGCCCGTAAAGATAGGCACCGACTATACCTTTGCCTCTTAACTTCAGTCGTAGCGAAGCAATGCTTACCATAACCCTACCCGACGGCTCTGTCCGCTCCTATCCCGACGGTTCAACCGCCCTTCAGGTTGCCGAATCCATTAGCCGCGGTCTCGCGCAAAACGCCCTCACTGCAAAGTGGAACGGGCAAAGCGTAGAACTCCATGAGGCCCTTAGCGGCAGCGGATCGCTCGTCTTCTTCACCTGGGATCAGCCCGAAGGCAAAGCTGCATTTTGGCACTCCTCAGCCCACGTGCTGGCGCAGAGCATTTTGCATTTTTACCCCGATGCGCTGCTCACCATTGGTCCCGCCATTGAGAACGGATTTTACTACGACGTAGACTTTCGCGGAGCAGCATTCGGCGAAGGAGATTTTGAAAAGCTCGACAAGCAGATGCTCGAATTCGCTCGCGAAAAATCAGCGTTCTCGAAGCGGTCGGTGACCAAGGCTGAGGCCTTGACTGCCTATGCCCAAAATCCGTTTAAAACCGAGCTCATAGAGAACCTAGAAGACGGCAGCATCACGTTCTGCGACCACGCGGACTTCACCGACCTATGCCGTGGAGGGCATATTCCCAACACAGGCCTGATCAAGGCCATAAAAATTATGAAGGTGGCTGGCGCCTACTGGCGTGCCAACGACAAGAATCCGCAACTCACGCGAGTCTATGGCGTTTCGTTCCCAAAGGCCAGCCTGCTCGAGGAGCACCTCGCCCTGCTCGAAGAAGCCAAAAAACGCGACCACCGCAAACTAGGGCGCGAGCTAGAGCTTTTCACTTTTAGCCAGAAAGTTGGCCAAGGACTGCCCCTGTGGCTGCCCAAGGGTGCCGCCCTGCGCGAGCGATTGGAGAATTTTTTGAAGGCTGCCCAGAAAAAAGCGGGCTACCTGCCCGTAATCACGCCCCACATTGCGAGCAAGGAGCTTTATGTGCTTTCGGGCCACTATGAGAAGTACGGCAAAGATTCCTTCCAGCCCATTCACACCCCCGAAGAAGGCGAAGAGTACCTGCTCAAGCCCATGAATTGCCCGCACCACTGCGAAATTTATAAGTCTCAGCCTCGCTCCTACCGCGACCTTCCGCTTCGCTTTGCGGAGTTTGGCACGGTGTACCGCTACGAGCAAAGTGGAGAGCTTCACGGCCTGACCAGGGTGCGCGGATTCACTCAAGACGACGCCCACCTGTTTTGCACCCCAGACCAGCTCCTTGACGAGTTTTTGAAGGTCATTGACTTGGTGCTTTACATCTTTAAAACCCTTGATTTCCCGTCGTTTAAGGCACAGGTAAGCCTGCGTGACCCCAACAACCCGAGCAAGTACATCGGCAGCGCCGAAAACTGGGAAAAGGCCGAGAACGCCATTTTAGAGGCTGCGAAAATCAAGGAGCTTCCGCACGTAATCGAGTATGGAGAAGCCGCATTTTATGGCCCTAAACTCGACTTTATGGTGCGCGATGCCATCGGCCGTGAATGGCAACTCGGAACCATACAGGTGGACTACAACCTTCCGGAGCGCTTTGAGCTCGAGTACAAGGGAGCCGACAACGAGATGCACCGCCCGGTCATGATTCACCGAGCGCCCTTTGGATCCATGGAGCGTTTTGTAGCGGTTCTCATCGAGCATTGTGGCGGAAACTTCCCCCTTTGGCTGACCCCAGAGCAGGCGGTGGTTCTCCCAGTATCGGAGCGTTTCAACGAGTATGCGCAACAGGTTGTGAGTCTGCTCGAAATGTCCGATATTCGCGCCCTCGTTGACGACCGGAATGAAAAGGTTGGTCGCAAAATCCGCGATGCGGAAATGCGTAAGGTCCCCTTCATGCTAGTGGTCGGCGAGAAAGAGCAGGAATCTCAAACTGTGTCGGTTCGCCGCCATGGAGAAGGAGACCTCGGAGCAGAGTCGCCCGCAGAATTTGCGGAGCGCGTTCGTGCCGAGGTTGCCCAACGGCTAAGCGCTCTTTGAGCCGTTTAATGAATTTAAATACTGAACCTTCTGAGGAACAATAAACCTTCGGGTCCCCGTCAAGGGCGAGGCTACCGCGAGCCGGAAGCACTCCACAAGATTAACGAACACATTCGTGTTTCGACAGTCCGCCTCTTGAGGGATGAGCAAGAACCCGTCGTCTTATCAGTGCGAGAAGCCCAGGCCTTGGCCGAAGCAGACGAGCTTGATTTGGTGATGATTGCCGAGAACGCCGATCCCCCTGTCTGCAAAATCATAGACTACAAGAAGTTCTTGTACGATCAAAAGAAGAAGCAGAAAGAAATCGCCGCCAGAGCACAAAAAGTGGTTGTCAAAGAGATCCGTTTCGGACCGCAAACTGACGACCACGATTACGAGTTCAAACTCAAGCACGCCCGTAAGTTTCTAGAGGAAGGAGCCAAGTTGAAGAGTTTTGTATTCTTCCGTGGACGCTCCATCATCTACAAAGAGCAAGGCGAACTGCTGCTGCTCCGATTGGCACAAGACGTGGCCGATTTGGGTAAAGTAGAAGCCCTACCCCACCTCGAAGGGAAGCGAATGTTCATTCTTATCGCTCCAACCAAAAAGAAATAGTAGCCCCAATAAAAGATCTGTACCATGCCTAAGATGAAGACCAAATCCAGCGCCAAGAAGCGATTCAAGCTTACGGGCACTGGTCAAATCAAGCGCAAACACGCTTTCAAGAGCCACATTCTTACCAAAAAAGCTACGGACCGCAAGCGCCGCCTTACCCATTCAACGTTGGTGCACACCTCCGACATGAATTCGGTAAAGGAGATGCTCGTAATGTAGTTTTTTGTTTTGTTATCTGGTTTAATTAACCCTGCGTAAGCGCCCCTAAGAGTCTGCCAAGTCTTATAAACTGAAGCAGTCCGCGCTACCAAAAATCTAGTAAATATGCCTCGTTCAGTAAATAATGTAGCTTCTCGTGCACGCCGTAAGCGCGTGCTTAAAATGGCCAGAGGCTACTTTGGCCGCCGTAAAAATGTTTGGACGGTCGCCAAAAACGCCGTTGAAAAAGCCCTTGGTTACGCCTACCGTGACCGCCGTGCTAAGAAGCGCAACTTTCGCGCCCTTTGGATTACCCGCATCAACGCTGGTGCACGCATCCATGGAATGTCCTACAGCCAGCTGATGGGCAAGCTTCACGCCAACAGCATTGAACTCAACCGCAAGGTTTTGGCCGACCTGGCCATGAACCACCCGGAGGCGTTCAAGTCGGTTGTTGACCGAGTAAAGTAGTTCCTTTAAGACTTTTTAGGAGACCTTGGACCACGCAGGTGGTTCCTTGGTCTTCTTTGTATTGAGGGTCACTCAAGGGGTTTACTCAAGGGGGTTGATGATTTCAGGGCGGCCTTTTAAGGCAGCCTCAGAATCCAAGGCTGCCCTGATTCCGACTCCAGCCGCACCAAGTTGGCCGACCCTTCGGACCAATGCTCTATTTCGCGGCATGGACCGCAGTGGTGTTCAAGTTCGGTTCGGCTGAGGTGTTCCGGCCTGAGGAACCACCTTCTACCCTGCCTAAAGGCATTCTTATGGCCGCGAAGGCCGTCGGGAACTCTAGACAGTACGACGTCATTGAGAGGGCCCCAAGCATAGGCCATGGGTTTTGTCTTGGGCGCAGCGTAGATTTGGTCTGAAGGTCCCGATTCTACGATTTGTCCCTGCTGCATAACGTCGATTCGGTCGGCCCATCGCATGGCATCTCGGGCGTCGTGCGCCACAAATACTACCGTCGACTTTGTTTTGCGCTGCCAGGCCTTGAGCAACTGAATCAGGCGCTCCTTGAGGAATCCGTCCACATGGCTGAATGGTTCGTCGAGCAAAAGCACCTTGGGACGGCCCAACAGGGCTCGGCCAATAGAGAGGCGCTGCTGCTCTCCGCCCGACAGGCTGTTGGCAAGACGTGAAGGATCCATGCCTAAATGAAGGGTCCGCATGATTCGGCGAACGATGCGATCTTCTTGGTCCTCAAGCCGCCCATGCACCAAATCAAGGAGGTTGTCGCGCAGGCTTCGGTAGGGAGATAGGCCAAAGTCCTGCTTAACCCAAACCACCCCGGGATGCCCTGCAATCAGGCGGTCGCGGTTTGGTCGCGCAGATCCGACCCAAGATTCCCCGGAGTCCGCAAAAACCTGACCTGCAATAATCGAGAGAAGCGTGGACTTGCCCGAGCCTGAAGGGCCGTAGAGGGCCACAACCTGACCGGCTTCCACCGACCAAAAGGGTATGTCAAGTAAAAATGAGCCCCGAGCCAGGTGCAAACCTTGGGCGCGGAGCGCAGTGGATCGGGCCACGTTTAGAGGTGGATCACCTCACCGTAGGCCGCGGCCGTAGCCTCCATGACCGCCTCAGACATGGTCGGGTGAGGGTGCACCGCTTTAAGAAGCTCCATTCCTGTGGTTTCCAGCTTTCGAGCCGTGACTACCTCGGCAATCATCTCGGTAACATTGGATCCAATCATGTGGGCACCAAGCAGTTCACCGTATTTCGCGTCGTAGATCATCTTGACAAAACCCTCCTTGGCTCCAGAGGCCGAAGCCTTGCCTGAGGCACTAAAGGGGAACTTGCCGACCTTGACCTCAAAACCAGCTTCTATGGCCGCTTTTTCGGTGTAGCCCACGCTGGCAATCTCTGGAGAACAGTAGGTGCATCCTGGAATGTTGTTATAGTCCATCGCCTGGGGGTGGTGGCCCGCAATCGACTCCACGCAAATAATGCCCTCGGCAGAAGCCACGTGCGCCAGAGCTTGCCCCTTGACAACGTCTCCGATGGCGTAGTAGCCGGGAATGCTCGTGCGGTAAAACTCGTCAACCGCAATGCGCCCCTTGTCCACCGAAATACCGACGCTCTCGAGGCCGATGTTTTCAATGTTTGGACTCACTCCGACCGCACTCAAAACCACGTCGCACTCCAAAACATGCTCGCCCTTGGCGTCAGCGTAGGTGACTTTGCAGCCTTTGCCCTTGGTGTCGACCGACTTAACCTCAGCACTCGTCAGAATATCGATGCCCTTTTTCTTGAACACCTGCTCTAGGGTCTTGCTGACCTCTTCGTCTTCATTGGGCACAATACGAGGCAAATACTCCACAATGGTGACCTTGGTCCCCATGGCATTATAGACATAGGCGAACTCCACACCAATGGCTCCCGAGCCGGCAATGACCATACTCTTGGGCTGCTCTGCAAGAACCATAGCCTCACGGTAGCCCATAATCTTCTTACCGTCCTGGGGAAGATTGGGCAGCACGCGGCTGCGTCCGCCCGTGGCAATAATGATGTGCTTGGCGCCGATGACTTGGGTTCCAGAATCGCCCTTGACCTCGACCTTGCGGCCAGGCATAAGGGTTCCTTGCCCCATGTGCACGTCAATCTTGTTCTTCTTCATTAAAAACTGAATGCCCTTAGACATTCCGCCTGCGATATCACGGCTGCGGGCAACCACTTTGCCAAAATCGTGCTTGGCATCCTTAACAGTGATTCCGTATTCCTCGGCATGCTGAATGTATTCAAACACCTGCGCACTCTTGATCAAGGCCTTAGTGGGAATGCATCCCCAATTCAAGCAAACTCCGCCGAGGCTTTCTTTTTCAACAACTGCCGTTTTTAAGCCAAGTTGGCTGGCGCGAATCGCGGCTACATAACCGCCAGGGCCGGAGCCCAATACCAAAACATCGTATTCCATAGCTACAAAGGTAGGCAGGCCACTGCAGAAATTTCGAAGCGCGCATTCATGGGAAGGCCTAAAACCGCGACGGTTTCACGCGCCGGCTTGGCGTCGCCCATGAATTCCGCATAAATCACGTTAACCGCTGCAAAATCTGCCATGTCGCGCAAAAACAAGCTGCATTTTGCCACATTCATGAATCCCAAACCCTGGCTCTCAAGCAGTGATTTTAGGTTAGTTAGGGCCATCCTGACCTCTGACTCTAAGCTGTCGTTTAAAAAGGTCCCGTCGGGGCTGAGGGCAATCATGCCCGAGATAAAAAGATGGGAGCCCGACCAAACCGCTTGGCTGTAGGGTCCGATTGGTGCAGGTGCATTGGCAGTGTAAACTGGTCGTATCATACTCTAAAGTTAGGGCCTGGGCTCATACTACCTTTGGCCCAATGGTCTTAGGCGTACTCGACAACCGCGACTCGTTCACCTTCAACTTGGTGCACCTGCTCGAACCCTATTTTAGCGAAGTCCGTGTGCTGCGCTGCGACGACCCTGCAGCCCTAGAAGGCTTCGAAGCCTGCGATGCATTAGTGCTGTCGCCAGGGCCAGGCCTACCCGAGGAATCGGGCGCGCTCATGCAGGTAATTGAACGGTATTGGGGCCGCAGGCCCATCCTGGGAGTTTGCTTGGGAATGCAAGCCTTGGCTGAATTTCGGGGCGGACAACTCCAGCACACTGGCAGTCCGCGACACGGCATTGCGCGAACCATAACCTGGCTGCACGAAGATGCCCTGAACCAAGGCCTTCCGGTAGCAATGCAGGTTGGATACTATCATTCTTGGGCGGTTAAGGCCAGCAGCATTGCTGCGGAATGGACGCTCCTCGCGACCGACCACGATGGGCTACCTGCCGCGATTCGCCACCGAACGGAATCCGTTTGGGGCCTTCAGTTTCATCCAGAAAGTGTTTTATCCCCCTTGGGCAAGAAGCTGCTGGAGTCCTGGGCTCTGCGGGTTAATAGTCACCCAGACCGCGCCGACGCTGCACCTTAAGGGCATTGAGCAAGGGTGCCGTAACACCCATGCTGATCGAGTAGCTTCGGGCGTAGCCAAGCGGAACCCAGCGCAGGTTCATCTGCCAGCAGTGAATCGTGCGGACCACGTCAAACGAGGTGAAGGTTATGCTGGCGCTCGCCAAATCGTAGCCGCTGGAGAAGCGAATCTTCCAATTTTGGGTCGGATCCCAGCTGCCGTCTACCCGGAGCGAATGAACGGTCGTGTAGGTTGTTCCTGACGCAAAGCGCCTCAGGGAATAGCCTGCATTTAGGCTCCAGGGAGCCGCCCAGTCGGCATAGTCAATGGGGGAATAGTAGTCGGAGAAGTAATTCTCTTCGAGGCCAAGGTCGTTGATTTTAGGGCCGCGTCGGCCCTCGGAGCTCCCGCCACGCAACCGAAGGTCGGCACTAAACTGATGCATCGTTGGCCGGATTAGGCCCTGACCAAGAGCCGCCGAAAAATCTAGGCTGCGCTGGCCGGTGGAATCGATACCGTACCAATCAAAGAGGCCTTGATAGCTCACCCGATAGGCCCCCTTGCCCCATGATGACGATGCCCTAAGAGCCAAATTCTCAAAGGGATGGCTTAATGCAGCCGCGTTGTAGCCCGTTTCAAGGCTCAGGTCGTCGATTAGGTTAATCTTCTGCTCGGTTCCGGAATCGCCCCGAGCGCGAAGCTTGGCATCTAGGGTGTTGCGAAGGCGAAAGCGCATGGCTCCCAACTGGCCGGGGCCCGGCGAGCCGTAGGTATAGCCTTCAAAACGATTGAAGCGCTTTAGGCCCCCAAGAGTATCGTTTTGGATTTCTTGATAAATGTTCCACTGCGGGTTGGAAAAATCCGGGCGAGCAATAGCCGTTAGCGAAGGGTACATTACGTGCCTTAGTGCAGACAAGGGTCCGCGCTTAAAGCGAAATAAGCCATAAAGCGTGGTATTTGCCGAAGCGGAGGCGCGAAACTCCCGCGCCGCAAAAAAGCCCTGAACCGTATCAGTCGTCACCTTATCGGTGAGGGTATCCCATCGGTAGTCCAGCGCCGTTGGGTACCATTTCTCGGCCCAATCGGCACTGGGATTTATGGTGATAAACTTTAAAAGCTTGAGGTTGGTACTGAGCGATGCCGAGTGCTGCACCCCGCTTCGCAGCCTAGATGGATCAAAAAGCTGGGCAGGATCCTGGAGTTCCTCCAGAAGGCCCTGGGTTTCGTTGCGGCCGTTCATGGCATAGGTAAGTCCAATTCCCTCATACCATTTAGGGGTACCGCTGCGGACTTTGCGAGCAAAGGGCTGCACCCTAGCCATTCCCAGGGTGAATTCTGGGAGCGAAAGGGCAATGGTACCCTGCTGGTTGCTTTGACGGTGCCGCAAGGCACCGGTGAAGGTGAAGGGGGTTCCGGGGAATCGCTGAACCACACTGATGGATGAGGATAGGTCGTTCTTTAAAAAGTCTTCGGGGTTGGTCGTGGTGTTCTTAAAAAAACTGCCGGTGGCCAGCTCAACGCGCGCTGTGAAGGTGCGCGAAGGGTGGGCCTTGGGGTCTTGGCTGTGGTTCCACGATATGCGGTAGTCTCGGGAATCATAAAACTGACCATAGTCCGCGTAGCGGGGGTCTCCATAGCGCGTTCGGTTGGCCTGAACCGTAAATCCGCCCGAAAAACGATAGCGGTAGCGGTAGTTGGACTGCGCTTGAATGCCCCATGAACCGCGGGTATAGAGGTCGCCGGTAACCTTTAGGTCGACGTGGTCGTTGAGCGCCCAATAGTGTCCAAATCCGGTCAGCCCCAGACCCCATTCCCGACGGTCGGCAAAATTGGGCAGAATGTACCCCGAGGCGCGCTTCTCCATAACCGGGAAAAATCCGAAGGGAAGAGCCAAAGGCGTAGGTAAATGAATGAGTTCGAGGTAGGCAGGGCCTGTAACGATGCGCTTGCCCACATCCAAGCGCGCACGGGGCGCAACAATGGCAAAGTGCGGATCCACATGGTTGCAGGTAGTGAATCGCGTCGAGCCGATGTAGTAACTGGAGTCCGAGATCATTTTAACCTGCCCCCCAGAGAGAAATCCTCCCCCTTCTTGACTGGTCGATTGATAGACCCAGCCTTTTTGCGTTCCGTAGTTGTAGCGCAGCGTGTCTGCTCCGATGCGCCGTTCGCCTTGGGTAAAAATGGGGCGGCCGATGTAGGTTCCGTCGGCTTGCTTCGCCCCAAAGGACTTGATTTCGCGCAACTTCCAATCAATTATAATGTACTCGGCCTCGAGGGTGAAGTCCGAGGATTCGGCACGGGCCTTGCCCTGAAGATTTAGGGTATTGCTCCCGGGGCGTAGGACTCCCTGCTTTTCTGAGGCGTAGCGGATTCCATCGCCGTCGAGAACGCTCTGGGCTGGGGCCGTTTGCCACATAATTGCCGCGAGTATTGCGGCGTAAGAGTTTACCTTTGAAGCGACATTCATGAAATCAGTGACCAAAAGTAGTACCTACCAACGCCTAGCTTGGCTTTTGATTGCCCTATTGGCAATTCCGCATGCGGGATTTCAGCCCGCGGCTCGCATGAGCAACGAGATTCGCACCGTAGTAATCGATGCCGGCCACGGCGGCAAGGACCCTGGGAATTTAGGCACCCGCCGCTACAAAAAAACAGAGAAAGACGTTTCGCTCGCAGTGGCCTTATTGGTTGAGAAGTATATTTTGGAGCGCCATCCCAACGTCAAGGTGGTCATGACCCGCCGAGACGATTCCTACCCAACGCTGCACGAGCGCACGGTCATTGCCAATCGGGCACAGGGTGATGTCTTTATTTCGATTCACTGCGATGCGGCCGAGAACCGCTCCGCCTATGGCTCATCGACCTATGTAATGGGTAAGGACCACGACGACGAGAACCGCGTTGCCATGCGTGAAAATTCCGTGATTCTTCAAGAAGACAATCAAGACGTTTACGAGGGCTTTGACCCAACCAAGCCGGAGTCCTACATCATGCTTACCATGTTCCAGTATGCCTTCATACAGCAAAGTGTGGAACTCGCGCAGCAGGTGCAGAATTCCTTTAGGGACGACGTGGGTCGCAAGGACCGCGGGGTGAAGCAGCAGCCTCTATATGTGACGAGCCGTTCTGCGATGCCGGCAATTCTTATTGAGCTCGGATTTTTGACCAACAGCGCCGAGGAGGATTACCTTATTACCGATCAAGGCCAGGAAGAGATGGCACGATCGATTGCGCGCTCTTTTGGGCAGTACAAACTGCGGCGCGAGGGAGGTACTTCTGCTGCCGCTGAGCCGAAGGTGGAGCCGAAGGTGGAACCTGCCGCCGAGTCAACGGCGCTTACCGTGCAGCCCAAGGCAGAGCCCAAGGCAGAGCCCAAGGCAGAGCCCAAGGCAGAGCCCAAGGCAGAACCTGCCAAAGCTGAAGAAAAGCCTGCGACAGCACCAGGCACCTCCAGCTTGGCCAATCAAGAAGTATTTTTTAGCATCCAGCTCAGCGTAAGCGGAATACAAAAAAACCCTACCGAAGAGCCATTCTCGGCCTTGTCTGACGTTTTTATCGCTAAAGACGGTCGCCTGTTCCGCTACCTTCAAGGAAGGTACCGCAGCCGTGCGGAGGCAATAAGTGCCCTTGATTCCGCGCGAAAGAGTGGATTTACCGACGCTTTTGTCGTTGCCTACCGAGGGCTATCTCGAATTACCCTCGATGAGGCAGATCAAGCCCTAAAACCCTAACTTGTAGTCTATGTTCAGTCGCGAATTAAAAACTGGCCTTGTCGTGCTTTTAGCAGGACTCATACTCTACTTTGGGATTTCCTACCTCAAAAACAGTACGCTGCTCGACAAAGGCATAACAATCTACTCCGTCTACGAGCGTGTTGACGGCCTTATTGGTTCGCAACCGGTCAACATCAACGGACTCTCCGTCGGGCGGATTGAATCCATCGATTTTCACCCGGATCAGTCGGGGAGAGTTGTGGTCTCGATGCGCATTGACTCTGACTACCCCATACCGGTCAACAGCCTCGCACTGATTAAATCCAGCGACCTGCTGGGTGCCAAAGAAATTTCGCTTCAAATCGGATCAGGCAAAGTACTCATCGAAGACGGAGATACCCTTCGAAGCGCGATCGAGGAATCCTTGGGCGATGCCATCAACAAAGAAGTATTGCCGGTAAAGATTAAGGCAGAGCAGCTTATTGCCTCGCTCGATACGGTGGTACAGGCCCTGACTGGCTTCTTAAAGGGCGGAGTAGAAAAGGACTTCCGCTCCTCCTTCAGCAACGTCAATCAGTCCTTGATTAATTTGAACGAAATCACCACCGAGCTATCGACCTACATGAACGAGAATCGGGAGTCCCTTGGCCGCGCTACGCAAAACTTCGAGCGACTTTCTAAGACCCTCGCCGACAATAAAGACGAGCTCGATCGGGTGTTTACGAATTTTGCCAATATTTCGGACTCCTTAGGCAAAGCCAACGTAGGACAGACTATGATTGCCCTAGAGCGAACGGCCAATAATTTAGACCTGGTAACCGGACGCATCGCAGCCGGAGAGGGAAGCCTGGGCAAGCTAAGTACTCAGGATTCTCTTTACACACAGGTTCAAAACACGATGACGTCCCTTGATCGCCTGCTTCTCGACCTGAGATACCACCCCGAGCGCTATGTGCGCTTGTCGGTTTTTGGCCGTAAACCCAGCCGCATAGACGACGAATGATTTCGAGCCTAGTCTTTGTTGCGCTGCTCGCTGCGGGCATTACAGGGTTTACCCTTCAGATACGACGCCTGCGCCGAGGTTTGGCCCGTGCCCGACCCAGCAATCGCCACGACCGCCGCAAGGAACGCTGGGCCATTATGACTAAGGTGGCCATGGGCCAAAGCCAGATGGAACCCCGCCGGTTGGCTGCCCTTATGCACTTCATTGTGTACGTCGGCTTTGTAGTAATCAATATCGAAGTCATCGAAATCCTTTTGGATGGCATACTTGGAACCCACCGGCTGTTTCGTGCCCCACTTGGCGGATTCTACGACGTCCTCATGAGCTTTTTTGAAGTACTGGGGGCTCTGGTAATTATCGCCATTGTAGTGTTCTTGGCCCGCCGGCTCGGCTCAGGCCCCGACCGTCTCAACCACCCCGACCTGACGGGGTGGCCCCAGAAAGACGCCCTAAACATCCTCGTCATCGAAATCGTCCTTATGTCGGCGCTGCTTTTGATGAACGCGGCTGAATACCAGCAACTAGTCGCCAGCAACCAGTTACTAGCTGCTAGCGGCCCCTGGTTGATCAGCGGCCTTATGCTTCCCCTCTTCGGCGGCTGGAGCGTTTCGGCGCTGAGTGCCTTTGCTACGAGCATGTGGTGGCTGCACTTCGTTGGCATTTTGGCTTTTTTAAACTACCTGCCTCGAAGCAAGCACTTTCACATCATCTTGGCCTTCCCCAACGTTTGGTACAGCAAATTGACTCCGCGCGGACAAATTCCAGCCATGGAGTCCGTGACTACCGAAATCAAGTCCATGCTCGACCCGAGCTTCGTGCCAGACCCCAACGCAGCTCCGCCTGCACGGTTTGGAGCCAAGGACGTGCACGACCTGCACTTCGCCAACCTGCTGAACGCCTACAGCTGCACTGAGTGCGGACGGTGCACCAGTGAATGCCCCGCAAACCAAACGGGCAAGAAACTCTCCCCTCGGCGCATCATGATGGCCACCCGCGACCGCGTTGAAGAAGTCTTGACTGGCGGCCAAGGTGCCGAAACCAGGAGCCTTCTCGACGATTGGATTTCGCGCGAAGAGCTCTGGGCCTGTACCACCTGCAATGCCTGTGTCGAAGCCTGCCCTTTGAACATTGACCCCATGGACATCATTATGCAAATGCGTCAGTACCTGGTCATGGAGGAATCTGCAGCCCCTTCGACGGTCAACGTCGCCATGGGCAACATTGAAAACAATGCAGCTCCCTGGGCCTACCCCCAAGCAGACCGCGGCAACTGGATTAATTCATGAACCAACTTCAGCAAACTGTCGTTAACGGTGAGGTGGTAAGCCCCGTGCTGCCAGAGCACATCAAAAACTACCTCATTGACATTGACGGAACCGTTTGCGACGATATTCCTAACGAGGAACCAGAGCGCATGGCGACCGCTAAGGCCTTTCCGGAAGCCTTAGAGACCATAAAGGCCTGGCATGCCGAAGGACACATTATCACCTTTTTCACGAGCCGCACTGAAGAACACCGAGTGGTTACCGAGCAATGGCTTACAGACCATGGATTCCCCTACCACGGGCTGCTCATGGGCAAACCCCGCGGAGGCAACTACCATTGGATTGACAATCATTTGGTAAAAGCAACTCGTTATAGAGGTAAATTCACCG
>JBEEMM010000009.1:0-19072 GCA_041192685.1 Bacteroidota bacterium
ATTTTACAACAGTAATTTACAATTATATGTTTGAACGTGTGTAAGCCAAAAAAAATCCCCTTGGTAAGCACCAAGAGGATTCTTAGGGAAATTTAGTCGGGATGACAGGACTTGAACCTGCGACCTCACGCCCCCCAGACGTGCACTCTACCACCTGAGCTACATCCCGATTAGGGCGGCAAATATACGCCCTGCACGGACCCAATTTATGCTCAATTTCGCTCGGCCAATCTGCCCCGCCTCGTACCTTTGATGGATGGAACAACACAACCTCGTAATTATTGGATCTGGCCCTGCAGGCTACACTGCCGCCATTTATGCCGCACGCGCAGACCTTAAACCAATTATGTACGTCGGGCTGCAGCCCGGTGGGCAGCTAACCACTACCACCGAGGTGGACAACTTCCCTGGTTACCCTCAAGGCGTAGACGGCAACCAACTCATGGAAGACTGCAAGGTCCAAGCGGAGCGCTTTGGGACTGAAGTCCGCTGGGGAATGATTACCAAGGTTGAATTCAGCGATACTCCAGGCGGATACCACAGCCTAACGGTCGACGATAACCTAGTTATTCAAGCAAGAACTGTTGTAATCGCCACTGGTGCCACCGCTAAATACCTCGGACTACCCAGTGAAGAGCGTTTCATGGGCCATGGAGTAAGCGCTTGCGCAGTTTGCGACGGCTTCTTTTACAAGGGCCAAGAGGTCGTAATCGTGGGCGGTGGCGATACCGCGGCCGAAGAGGCCTCCTACCTGTCTAAGCTTTGCCCCAAGGTAACCATGCTGGTGCGCAAGGGGGAACTTCGCGCTTCTAAGGCAATGCAGAACCGCATAATGGCGACACCCAACATTGAAGTTCGGTGGAATACCGAAACCCTTGAGCTCCTGGGCGATAAAGGCGTTGAAGCCGTTAAGGTGCGCAACATTCTAACAGGAGAAGTAGACGAGATTGCTGCGAGCGGGTTCTTTGTAGCCATCGGCCACAAGCCCAATACTGATATTTTTAAGGGGCAGCTTGAGATGGACGAGGTCGGCTACCTGCAGATTCAATCAGGAAGCACCAAAACCATTAAACCCGGTGTTTTTGCCTCGGGAGATGTCGCCGACAAGGTCTACCGTCAAGCCATATCGGCTGCGGGAACGGGCTGCATGGCCGCCCTCGACGCAGAACGCTATCTGGCAGAGTTTCACTAAGAGTCAAAACCTACTTTAATCCATAAAAAAAGCCGGACTTTGATCCGGCTTTTTTGTTGTTTTAAGGATTGGCTTACAAGCGCTTGCGTCCGCCTGGTTTGCCGCCTCCGCCAAAGCTTGGTCGGCTTCCGCCGCCCGCACCTCCGCCAAAGCTTGGCCTGCCGCCGCCTGCACCACCAAAGCGCTTGGCTCCACCAAATCCTGGCTTACCGCCTGAACTCAAGCGTGGCTTGCCTGAAGCACCACCGAAGGAATCGCTTGCACCGCGGTTGAAGGCACTTGCGCGATCTTCACCGCCGCCACCTTGAGCCCAATCGGGCGATTCTTGACGCTGGGTCCATGAACCTCCACGACCACTGTCGCCCGAAGAGCCGCCACGGTCCGCACCTTGATCGCGTGATCCTGCTCCTGCACCGCCTTGGTAGCCGCCACGGTTGCCGCCTTGATCGCGGAATCCGCCGCCGCCGCCTTGGTAGCCGCCACGGTCACGAAAGCCGCCGCCACCGCCGCCGCCTTGATAGCCGCCTCGGTCTCTGAAGCCACCACCGCCGCCACCTTGGTAGCCGCCTCCGCCGCCACCTTGGTATCCGCCACGGTCACCGCCTCGGTCTCTGAAGCCGCCACCGCCTTGGTAGCCGCCTCCGCCGCCACCGCCTTGGTAGCCGCCACGACCGCCTCGGTCGCCAAACTTACCCTGGGGACGACCGCCTCCAAAGCGATCGTTACGAGGTCCTTTGTCGCGCTCAAAGCGTCCGACTTGATCTTCAACCGCGTCGAGTTTTACCTCAACGCCTTGAATCAAGGAACCTTCTAATGCTGTGCGCACGTCGGCCACACGGGACTCGGGCACGTTAAAGTAGCTGTGGGCCTCTTCGCAGTTCACTCCTTGAACGTCGTTTTCTCCCAATCGCACCGTCTCGCGCAAGAAATCCTTGAGGGAGAACCAGCTGAAGCCTTGGGCAGTACCCACGTTGATGAAGAAGCGCTGCTCCACGGGAGCATCCATGTTGCGGGCCCGCTTTGGTGCACGCTCTTCAAAATCGTCGCCTCGCTCTCTGCGCTCTTTTTGGGCGCGAACGGAAGGAACTTCTTGCTGCTCCGTTACGTAGTGCTGAACCAACTCGTGAAGCTCGGCCGCAAAGAAGCGCTCGATTAGCTCCCTTGAAGTCAAATGCTCAAACTGGGGCATGATGGCTTCAATAAGTGGCTTGATGTTCTCAGGAGCCTCTGGGTGTGCGGCAAATTCTTCGGCGAAGTAGTTAACCTGACGCGCAAGAACCTCATCGCGGGTAGGAAGCGGGCTTTGCAGCATTTCGCGCTGAATCATTTTTTGGATGTAGGCGATCTTGCGGCGCTCCATCGGGTTGATTAGGGACCAACTCTGACCGGACTTTCCTGCACGGCCGGTACGGCCACTGCGGTGGGTATAGCTCTCGGTATCGTTAGGGAATCCGAAGTGAATAACGTGAGACAGGTCTTGAACGTCAATTCCACGGGCTGCTACGTCGGTGCAAACAAGAAGCTTAATACGCTTGTGACGGAAGGACTGCATAACCAAGTCACGCTGCTGCTGGCTTAAGTCGCCGTGCAGGGCTGAGGCCGTGTAGCCTTCGGCAACAAGACGCTCCGCGAGCTCCTGCGTTTCGATTTTGGTGCGGCAAAAGATCATGCCATAAAGACCAGGTGCGCTGTCGAGAAGGCGGCGCAAGCCGCTGTAACGGTGCTCCTTGGGGACTACGAAAACCGTATGGGTAATAGTGGCCGTACCCGAATTGCGCTGACCGATCTGAACGCGAACGGGGTTGTTCATCAGGGTCTTGGTCATCGCATCGATAGGCTTAGGCAGGGTTGCGCTAAAGCACCAAATGTTTCGGCCCTCGGGAGCCTGCTTGAGAACCTCTTGCACGTCATCCCAGAAGCCCATGTTCAGCATCTCATCTGCTTCGTCCAACACAATGTACTGAAGATCATCAAAAAGAACCTGCCCTTGGCGGTTCAAATCGAGCAACCTTCCAGGAGTGGCCATTAATACATCTACGCCTCTCTTGAGGGCAGTAACCTGGGTGCGCATGGAGGAACCTCCATAAACCGCCAGAATACGCAGTCCGGTTTCGGCAGCGTACTTCTCCATCTCGGCCGAAATCTGCACGCAGAGTTCGCGCGTCGGGGCGAGAATTAGGGCCTTCGGACGATTCTTTGCCGACGGCTCGCCGTCTTCTAGAAGCATGTGCAGCAATGGCAAGCCAAATGCAGCCGTTTTACCGGTGCCGGTTTGAGCCAAGGCAACCATATCGGTTTGGCCTTTGGCATTGAGAAGAATGGGGATTGTTTCGGCCTGAACTGGCGTTGCTAGTTCAAAACCAAGCGTACTAACCGCTTGAAGTAATTCGGCACGTAGGCCGAGATCTGTAAATGAAGACATCTCGTGGATGGAATTAAAAGCCCTAAAAATGGCCCCAACCCGCGGAGCCTTCGGTCGTAGAAAGCATATCGTCCTATAAGCCGGATTCTGTCCGCGCCGTGAAGCGCGTCCTTGCCATTAATCTGGGCAGTTGGTCACCCAACTGCTCAAGCTGCCTACCCGCTGGCTCAGACGAACAGTCTTCAAGCGCCAGCCTACATGGCATTTCATCCCGCGAGGTTTACCAAGCCATCGAAATTGCTTTCGACGCTGGTGGGCTCTTACCCCACCTTTTCACCCTTACCTCCGGTACTCGTACGATGCAACCGGCGGCGGTTTCCCTCTCTGTGGCACTAGCTGTCAGCCCTCGGTTACCCTTAAACTGCCTACCCGTTAGGTAGCGCGGTGCTCTGTGATGTCCGGACTTTCCTCCCTCTGGTACCGAAATACCTTAAGGCGGCAAGGCGGACGATATGCGGGTGCAAAGGTACAACAAATACCAATACCCACCGGACAACCAGACGTCTTGTGTTTTAGGGCTACTTCCCTACCTACTTCTGGATGGCGATGCGGCGGGTTACCACACCTTCTTCGCTAGTGATTTGAAGTAGGTAGAGTCCTGACGCACAGCTACTCATGTCAATCGAGTGGCGCTGCACCCCATTGGCCGATTCCAGCGTTCGCACTCTCACGACCTGGCCGGTT
The DNA here is from genome assembly GCA_041192685.1 of Bacteroidota bacterium. Lineage (GTDB taxonomy): Bacteria > Bacteroidota > Bacteroidia > Flavobacteriales > Schleiferiaceae > TMED14. The sequence continues at coordinate 4,299 of JBEEMM010000009.1, forward strand.
GCGTTGAGCACCTTGATCTCGACGCGCTGGGCAGAACCCAGCTCAAAGTCGACGCGGAACACACCAGAACTCGGGTTCGGGTAGACGCTAAGGCTTCGATCAAGCGGCGTTTCGGCCACGTTGATTCCCACAGCAACCACCGGAATAACCAGGGTATCAGCGCCGCAAACTCCGCCTGCGATAAGCGTCACGCTGTAGCTGCCGTTGGCGGCGTAGCTATGGCTCGTTATTGCTCCGGTTCCGGTCGAGCCGTCGCCAAAGTTCCAGTCGTACGACGTAGCATTCGTGCTGAGCGTTGCATCGAAGTCCACCGTCAAGTTGGTCGCCGTCGCGGCCTGAGGCGTACTGGTGAAGCTTGCCGCCGGACCTGCCTGGTGGTAAAGCGTTACTTCACCGTCGGGGCGTGGGCAACCTCCACCGCCCAACTGCCAGTTGTAGAAGTAGTAGTATGACGTGGCGTTAAAGGTGGTACCCGTGATGGTCACGCTTCCGTCGGTCGACAGGTAAGGGAACACCGCCCCAGACGAGTTGCGTTGCAATCCGCCGGCGTTGTTGGTAGTCGTGCTGCCCATTCTGTAGTTGCCGGGAGGTAGTGCAATATTGACAATTAGACGGTTAAATCCTGGAGCCGTTGACGAGACCGTGACCGTTTGCACCGTAGCAAGGGTGGCCGCATCCTGAACCACGACATCGATTAGACCGGCATTCAAAGCAAAAACATCGACGGAGTAAATCGTTGTAGACGCATTCACAGTGAACAAATTATAGTGGTTCATCGCCGTATAGTTGGTTGTTGCACCGATGGTATTATCAATCGGACCCACCTGTCCCGAGGTAGACGTCGGGCGAAGGACAAACGTGGTATCTGCCGCATTGATAGGTCCGACCAGAAGGCTGTCTGAAGTGCCTAGGGTGTCCCCCGCGGTACTTAGCCAAACGTACGCATCCGTGCTCGCCCCTCCGGTTGGGAAGTATAGCGTAGCAACTCCGCCCGCACATAGGGTGTCGGCTGAGGCGGTCGGAATGCGGGGAAGTGCGTCCAAAAGATTGCGGGAGGCCGTTAAGCTGTCGTTGGAGGTCTTGCCGTCGTTCGCCAAAGCCACATAGCCTTTGAAGGTGAAGGTTCCACCCACGACGGTATTTAGCGTTCCGACTAGAACCGTATCGACGGCGAGCGAAGCCAGCGTTCCGGTATAGGTCAACGACAAGGCCGCGGTAGCCGCCCCACTGACATTGGCACCAACACCGAAGTTGCTTTGCGCAGCCGTACCCAAATTGCGAACCACGACCGAAACGGTTGAATTGGAATCTCCGCAAGAATTGTTACCCGGAATGAGCAAGGCGGTCACTTGAAGGTCGTTAGCCAAGGGGGTGAACTCGTCTGCACCGATATCGGGAGTCGTTGTCGAGCGACCGTCGCCGTCGATGTCGGTTGGTACGCTTGCGATGGGCGTAGCCATGTTGTTGGGCCCGTTATTGACGACACGCAGGTCATTCGCTGCGGCAAAAATGACCGCATTGTCCGTTGAATTCGCGTTTAAAAGTGGGTAGGCCGTCTTCCACGCCGCGAGGCTCGGTTGCGCAACATTGTAGTAGGCAAGGGTCGCCGCAGCGGCCGAATTATACAGGTTGTAGTCCATGGTCACCGAATCGGGCAAACCACTTTGGTACAGCGCGTAGGTGCCGCCACGGAAGATGTTGTTGCGAAGATTCAGGTTTTTCGACTGCAGCGTAGCCGTACTCGATACCAGGTACAGACCGTAGGTGCTGCCGCTGAACGTATTGTGGTACATGTTCACATGGCGCGAGTAAGGGAAGTAGGCGCCATAGCTGCTAGTGGCTGCGCACATGTTGTTGGCAACAACGCTATTAGTTGCTGGCTTCGCGATGTTGTTGAGGTAACCCATCGTAATCCCCGCATAAGACGTGTAGGACTCGTTGCGCTGTATGTTAACGTTGCCCACATAGTAGAGGTAGTGCCCATAGTTAATGGTATTGCGCAGGTTCCTAACCTTATTATCATTAATGGTGAGATTACCCATGTAGTAGAAGTAGGATCCGTAGTAGAACGACTTCGTGATGGTGTTGCCCGTAAGTGTAATTCCGGAACTGAAGACCGTTGTGCTTGTTCCATTAAACCGCACGCCGTAGTACCCGCCCTTGATTATGTTATTAGTGATAGTAATGTTGTTGGCGTTATTCCCAAAGCCTGATACACTAGAAAGGGTTGATGTTGCGGCAATAGCCGCTACGGTAGCTCCTGTCGCTGTGGTGTCAGCAAGGATTTCGTTATCGTCAATCACAATGTCATGAGCCCCACCGATGAAGATGATGCCCGAGGCAGTTGGATGCAGAATGTGGAGCTTCCGCAGGGTGACATAGTTGGTCCCGTTCATTATTACCGCAGCAAACTGGCCTCCAGCACCCTGAATCGTAGCCGTTCCTGTCGCAGGACCTTGAAAAGTGACCGTCTTGGTAGAAGATGCTCCGTTAAGTAGGGCCAAATTCAATCCACCAGTGTGGACGTAGGGCGCCAATGTGAAGGTAACGGGCCCCGTTATACCGCAAGCTGAAACTGCTGCAAGCGCTGCTGCAATTGAAGGGAAGTTGGTCGCACCCGTTCCATTAGCATCGATGGTATAATTGCCGCTCAGAGTCGAAACGCAGGGCGTATTGAACGTGATTGGACCAACCCATTTACCCAGCGTTGCCGCACAGGTAGACTGTAGGTATACTTGATACAAAGTACCTGGAGTCAAGCCCGAAATCACAAAGGGGTTAGTAGTTGCCGTTACCTGCGTTGCCCCCGAGCCCCCTGAGCCAACTGTAAACCCTATTGGACCCCAAGCTATAGTAGCACCTACAGCACCCGGAGCACCCGAAACGGTCCACGAAACGGATGCCGTTGTGGTAGTTGGCGAAACTGAAACCGAAGCTGGAGCGCACGAAATTGGCGTGCTGCTTAGTGACACGTTATCCAAAAACACTTCATAGTCGGTTGAACCCGGCTGGGGGGCGCTCGAAATAGTACTTTCGATGTAAAACGCGATTTTAACGAGTCCAGTATAGGCACTAAGGTTCACCGAATAGCGATTGCCCGTTGGGCTGATGCCGCTGCCCCTATGGAATTTGGCGAGCGACTGACTGCGATTCCATGTCGTGCCGTTGTTTGTTGAAATCAGTACAAAAACGGAATCATCAACGCCCATGGTTCCTGCCGTTGCCACGTTGCTTTGGGTCGCACCCATGTCCCACTCCAGGTAGGTTGTATGGGCAGCATCTCCGAGGTCGATGGAGGGCATTATGGTCCAGCCTTGGGTAGCATTAGAAGTCAGAGGAACTTGATTGCGAACCGCCCCGGTCGTTCCCACATTGAGGTATCCGTCAAGCTGCCATGCAGAAGCATTGGATCCAATGGCAGTAGGATTAGCAGCAAGAGCATTCCGTTCAGTCCAACCCTTTGGCTTAGTAACGACTGCCAAGGGATCGTAGCCTCCCGCAAAGGACTCACTCCAGCCTACCTGAACAGGCGTAGCAAAACTGAACGGTCCTACCCAGGCGGAATTTTGCGTACTGCTGCAGTTACCCGAAACATAAAGGTCGTACTCGGTGTAACCAGTAAGGCCAGGCAAGGTGTGGCTTGGTGTCGATACGGTGGTGCCCTGACCGGTTCCCGGAATAAATCCCTTAGGACCCCACTGAATATTGGTCATTGGAGACGTAGATGTATAGCTAACGTTGGCCGAATTGGCGCGTACATTGGAAACCACGACATTAAAAGGAGACGGGCAGCCTGTAACGGTAAACTCAACTGCCCCGATGTCGGGTGTAGTAGACCGTGCAGAACGATTAATGTCTAAAGGCACAAGGCTAAGTTGGTTGCTTCCTGAATTGTTGTATGCCAAAGAGCCAGGTGTTAGATCACCATTTAAAACATTACTAAATGTGGGGTCACTCGAAATGCTGTTGGCGTCTTGGTTGGTTGCAGCAGTCCAGGTCGCAAGGGACGGATAGGTCACACTGGTACTCCTTGCGGCTACAAAATTGCTCGTTCCGCCGACAGCAGATGCAAAATGGAATCCGTTGTGGTTGGAGTTAATTAGGGCCGTGATCGATGAATTAAAGAGTGCATACTTGGCACCAGTACCTGACGAAGCAATTCTAATTATGTTGTTTAAAAAGTTAACCTGAGTTAGGTTACCGCTAAAAAAGGCCCCATAAACCACTTGGGTGCCATTGCCTGTTGTGCTGTTAAAATCTATGGTATTATGCAGCACGTTCATCGTATCTGACGTCAGCATATACATACCATAAACCAAACTGCCTAGGTTGTTGACATTGTAAATTGCATTGTTTGCTATTAATGCCGGACTTGCAAGAGTACCAGAGGTGCTTGCACAGTAGAATGGGTAGGCAGTGAATGCAGCCGTGCCCGAAGATCCACCCAAGTCGTGGATTTTGTTGCCCACAAATTTTAAACCTGGGCTTCTACCAAAATTATAAAAGCCGTAGCACGTGCTTACGGCAGTTCTAGATAGGCGATTAATGTCGTTGTATTCAAAAACTAAATCATTGTGACCATAGGCATAAACACCGTAGAAATAAAAGTTGCTAATAGTTGTGTACCTGACGGTATTATTGCTTGGTCGAACGCCCATTGTGAGCCCGTTGCCACCCAAACAGAGTCCATAGTATCCTCCCGTAATCTGACAGGAGTCGATAAGTAGGTTCGAAGCGGTACCATTTTGGGCGCCCGTTACTGCAGTTGGTGATTGGGTCAAGGCAAACGCCGCATAGGTGCTAAGGGTAGCGGTTTCACTTGCTCTAAATACGCAGCGCTTGAAGGTATTGAAGTTGGCGTTATTGCTCATGCGCACGGCCCAACCCGAGGCCGCTCCGACGGCCTCTATCGTGAGGTCTTCAAACCGAAGGTGGTCCGCCCCATTGATATGGAGGGTATGGCGCAAATTAGGGTCGGTTGCTGCAAAACTTAGGGTGTTAAAATTGCCCTTGACCGTGATGGTATTGGTCGCGGACATCCCAGGAATTTCATTAATTACCAGCTGCTCGGTGAAGGTGGGCGAACTCGTTAATACTTGAAACACTACAGGTCCCGCTACTCCGCAGGCAGCCGCTGCGAATGCTGCGGTAAAAGTGGAATAGGTTCCGCCCGAGCCGATGGTGTAGGTTCCACCAGGAAGATTGGGTAGTGTGGTTACCTGGACGGGCGTTGAAAACGCTGAGCTGCTCGAAGGGGTACAGGTCACCTCACATCGGTACCAGGTATCCACTGTTTGAGACACACTAGCTACCCCGGTTGTCGCACCTGCAATGTTGGTCCATGGGCCTGTTGCGGCAGCGGCACTCTGCCACTGGTAGGCCAAACCGCCTGCAGCGGTGGCTCCGGTGAGTGACAGCCCAAAATTCTGAAGCGGACACACTGCCGTGAAGCTCGGAGTGGTCGTTCCTGCATTGGGAGTGCCCGTACAGGCTGCTTGAGGAATGTAGGTAATGGAGCCACAAAAGGCCCTCGATGCAATAGTTGGAGTAGGAAAACTGCCGCCAAAGCCATTGGGCATAGTATTTATGGTAACGCTGCCGTCGGTGAAGGACGATGGCGTTCCCGCCACCCAGGTCATGTAGCGTGTTCCCGAAACTGCCGTTAAGCAAATCCCAATGGGCTGGTTTGCGGGCAGCGCAATCATGGTCGAGCCAAATGGAATCGTTGCGGCAGTCGCGTTGCCCATGCTTGTTACATTGACACTTAGCCCCTGTACCCAGCCGTTTGCCGCAGTTATCGATGGTGTCGTTTGCCCCGCAGCGAGTACTCCCCCGACGCGGTACCAAATGTCAACAAGGCCGGTATTGCCCGCTGCATAATTAAAAACATTGGTCATGCCGGTAAGATAAATCGGCTGATTTGCATTGATTTCAAATGTGACCATTCCCTGACCGTTGTTTGGAAGTGTCGCGGGCATGGTACTCACGGTACTCTGCGATAAAAGTCTAGCAGTAAAGCCGAGGGTCAATAGGGCGATTAAACGAATTTTCATACCAAGTTTATTTTTTGAGATCTACAAGTTACACTGAAACATGGAATTTTATGATGCATTTTTTGAAAACAGGTTGTGCATCTAAACCTTAAGCATGGATTACCTTTGCAGCCCTCGGGAAGTGGCGCAGGTGGTAGCGCATCTGGTTTGGGACCAGAGGGTCGCAGGTTCGAATCCTGTCTTCCCGACGTAAAAAGGCGCCTTGTGGGCGCCTTTTTTTTGTGATCCCGGCGCGATTCGAACGCGCGACCGTTTCATTAGAAGTGAAATGCTCTGTCCAGCTGAGCTACGGGACCTATTGATTGAGCGGGCAAAAGTAGTTCTTATCAGACCGCTCGCCTACTTTTGACCCACTGTGCGCTACCTCTTACTTTTCTTCATCGCGGCGGGACCTTCACTTTGGGCCCAATCCGATTCCGCTCGAACGCCGCGCGTTTGGGGGCAGCCCGAAAAGTCCGCGATTGCAAGCGCACTGATTCCAGGAGCCGGGCAAATACTCAACAAGCAGATCTGGAAGGCCCCAATCGCATTGGGAATTATGGCCGGCAGCGGCTACTACCTCTACCTCAACCAGCAGAGCTACAATCGGCTGAGCAGAGCCATTGACCTTCGGCTTGACAACGACCCTTTGACGCTCGATGAGTTTGATGGACAGTTCTCCACCAACCAGCTTTTTTCGCTTCAGAACGACTACCGACGCCGTCGGGATTACGCCGTGCTCGGGGTTGGAGCAGGCTACCTCTTTCAGGTCTTAGACGCCTACGCAGCCGGACACTTGGTTGATTTTGACGTGTCGCCGAACTTGAGTGCCCGGTTCCGCCCTGCATTTGGCCCGCAAACTACCTTTGGAGCGCAATTGACGCTGGCATGGCACTGAACATCGCAATCCTGGGATACGGAAAAATGGGGCAAGCCATCGAGGCTGAGGCCATAGCGCGCGGACACATCGTGGTTGCGCGGATTCGCAGTACGGACGCATGGGATTTTGGCAAGGCCGACGTCGTCATTGAATTCACCCAGCCTGATGCCGCTGTGGCCAACCTGCGTCGGCTGGCGGGGCTCGGCACCCCAGTGGTCTGCGGAACGACCGGTTGGTTCGAAGAGCTTCCCGCCGTCGAAGAATCGTTTACCAACGCTTCAAATCGCTTGGTTTATGCTTCAAACTTCAGCCTTGGCGTACAACTAGCCCTTAAAGCCAATGAGGAATTGGCTCGCCTAATGGCAACCTACAGCGAGCAGTACCGCCCGAGCATCGAAGAGGTTCACCACAAAGCCAAAAAGGACGCTCCCAGCGGCACGGCCATCAGTTTTGCCGAAGGACTCCTACCCCACTATCCGCAGCTCAGCGGCTGGTCCTTGGACGGCCAAGAGCCTGGCGCACTGCCGGTGTTCGCCCGACGTGAGGATCCGGTCCCAGGAACCCATACCGTGCGCTACGAGTCCGACATCGATCGAATTGAGCTCGTGCACACCACCCACAACCGTCGCGGATTCGCCCTAGGCGCCGTCCTTGCAGCGGAACGAATTCACGAACTCGGTCCGGGCGCACACCATTTCTCAAAATTGCTGTTCGCATAGCATGTCGCTGAAGCTCCAGAAAATCACCGAAAGCAAGTGGATGGACGTTGTGGGAGTAGCCACCGTGCTGACTGCCTCCATTGCGCTGGGCTTCCACAAGACGGTCGTTGCGGGGCTCCCCATCGGAATTTTGAGCACCGTGGGCGCCGCCGTCAGCATGATGGGTACCCGTTGGGCGACCAAGCGCAAGAACTGGGGCAATGCTGTAGGAGTCGTAACCAGCGTTAATTCGGCAATTGTTGATTACTTCTTGGGCAACAAGGCCGCCTTCCTCACCTACCCCGTGTCGCTGATCGGCAATGCGCTTAGCTTTTTGGCATGGCGCCGTCGCGAAAACCGGATTCCGCGCAGCCTCGACCGCTACTACTTCTGGGTGGCCGCCGGGGCCTTCGCCCTCGCCTTTGGCTTGAACTACATTGGGTTTACGGGCCTTTTAACCCATCCGATTGCGAGCGAAGACGTCTCTAAATTCTGGGTTACGGCCTTGATTACGGGTATTACGTTTAGCGGAACCCTCAATATGCCCCGCATGTACGCCGACACCTGGGTGTTTTGGCTGGTCTATAATGTCCTGAAGCTCTACCAAAACATTTTGTTTGGCAACGTCGCTTTTGTCGCCAAGTACATTTTTTACCTCGTCAACGCCGTGATGGCATGGCGGGTTTGGCACTTTGTGCGGAACAGGGAATCTACTCCGTCATGAAGCTTTGCGGTTTGGTGCTGTTCCTGTTCGCTGCGGGATCCTTAGTGGCGCAACCCATTCTCGCCTAGGCCCCGCGTCGGCGGAGTTCCGCATCGACGGCCTCCACCTGGCTGTGAAGTTCGTCTTCGCTCCCGCTGTTGTCAAGAATGAAATCAAGCGGAGTGGTTAGGCCGCGCTTTTGCGCGTCGGGCCACTGACGGGCGATCCGCTGGCGCACCTCTGCTTCGGTCAGGGCGGACCGCGCGATAACGCGCGCCACGCGCAGGTCAAGCGGAGCCTCAATTAAAACGACGGCGTCGCAGTTTTGGTAGGTTCCGGATTCGAAGAGGATAGCCGCTTCGCGCACTGCATAAGGGGCTTTTTGGATGGCAAACCAGGCTACAAAATCATCGTGGACTGCCGGGTGAACCAGGTCGTTGATGCGAAGGGTAGATTCTTCGTCGGCAAAGGCGCGCGCGGCGAGTTCCTTGCGCTGAAGCACCCCGTCGAGGTAGATTCCTGGGCCAAATTCGGCCTCGATGGCATCGCGCAGGGTCGCGGACTCCGTCATGAGCCGCTTGGCCGCATCGTCCGCGTAGTAGACGGGGATTCCGAGTTCTTCGAAGGCTTTGGCGGCGGTGGATTTTCCGCTGCCTATGGATCCGGTAAGGCCTACGTGGAGCATGGTTGGGGTGGGTTAGGCTGCGAAGGTAGGGAAGGTGTGGGATTGCCTTCGGCGTTCCCGAGGTGTGTGAACCTGCTGCCACTACTCGCATTGAGCTTGAAAACCCACCGGCTTGCGTCGGTGCCGTTTTTTTATGCCCAAAGCTTACTGAAATACATTTCGATGCGCCCAGGGCATAAAAAAACCCGCCCTTTCGGGGCGGGTTTTCAAGCTCAATGCTTGACTTTCAGCGGTGAGGGCGGGATTCGAACCCGCGGTACAGTTACCCGTACGGCAGTTTAGCAAACTACTGGTTTCAGCCTCTCACCCACCTCACCGGGATTCAAGTTAAGGGCGGTTAAGCCCTGGCTGAAGGGCTGCAAATATACACCTGGACCGGGATTAACCATAAGCGGACTGTATCTTCGCAACCCAACCTCAAAACAATGAAAAACGTAGTAATCGTATCAGCCGTTCGTACCCCAATCGGGAGCTTTATGGGCAGCCTTAGCAGCATCAGTGCCACCGAATTAGGGTCCGTTGCCATACGCGGAGCGCTTGATAAAGTAAAACTTGACCCTAAGGAAGTTGACGAAGTTTTAATGGGATGCGTGCTGCAGGCGAACGTCGGACAGGCTCCAGCTCGGCAGGCCGCACTGGGTGCAGGATTGCCCAACACCGTGGCATGCAGCACCATCAATAAGGTCTGTGCCTCAGGAATGAAGGCCGTAGCACTGGGCGCCCAAGCCATTGCGCTCGGGCACGCCGACGTGGTTGTCGCGGGCGGAATGGAGAATATGTCTCAGGTTCCGCACTACCTGCCCGGCAGCCGACTCGGAACCAAGTTTGGCAACACCACCCTGGTGGACGGTTTAACCAAGGACGGCCTGATGAACGTCTACGACCAGCAAGTGATGGGCGTCTGCGCCGACCTCTGCGCCAAAGAGCACAATTACAGCCGCGAGCAGCAGGATGCATTTGCACTGGAGTCCTACGACCGAAGCGCGGCAGCGTGGGCGGCCGGTAAATTTGATCAGGAAGTGGTTCCGGTTGAAGTCAAAGACCGCAAAGGCAACGTGGTGCAGGTCGCCCACGACGAAGAGTACAGCAACCTGATGCGCGACAAGATCGCTTCGCTTCGCCCGGCCTTTACCAAGGACGGAACCGTAACTGCTGCCAACGCCTCTACCCTTAACGACGGTGCCGCCGCACTGGTCCTGATGTCAGAAGAAAAGGCCGCCCAGCTTGGCCTCAAGCCCCTGGCCCGTATCGCAGGTTTCGCCGACGCGGCCCACGAGCCCGAGTGGTTTACGACGGCTCCGGCCAAAGCAGTGCCTCTGGCCGCAAAGCGCGCCGGAATCGCCGTCAGCGACATCGACTTTTTTGAGCTCAACGAAGCATTCAGCGTGGTCGGTCTGGTCAACATCGATTTACTCGGAATTACCCCCGCCCAAACCAACGTTCACGGCGGAGCCGTGGCCCTGGGTCATCCGCTCGGAGCATCTGGAGCGCGCATCCTCGTGACGCTGATTCACGTGCTTCAGGACCGTCAGGCCCGCTACGGCGCGGCCGGAATCTGCAACGGCGGAGGCGGTGCTTCAGCCATGGTGCTCGAGCGCATAGCTAGCAACTAGCAACTAGCAACTAGTCGCTAGTAGCCAGTTACTAGTTCGGGTCTACGTCTACGACCACACGAACGCTTCGCCCTTGGGGGTAGAAGGTCAGGCCATCAATCTCTTTGAGTAGGCGGCGTTTGGTCGCTTTTACGCTGCCCCCAACGGGCAGTTTAACCCACAAATGCTGGCGGTAAAGGCCCTGAACTCGGGCGACCGGCGGCGCGTCGGGTCCCAGTATTCCGCCACCCAATGCCCCAAGCAGCTGCTGAGCGAGGTAGTTTGCCACGTCGCGAGCCACAAACTCTCTTCGGTGGCGCAGTTCAATGCGGACCATGCGCGCAAAGGGCGGATAATGAAATTCCTTGCGGTCGCTTAGAATTAGCTCCATCATTCCTGGTACGTCGTGGTCGGCCACGCGCTGAAGCACCGGATGACCCGGAGTAGTGGTTTGAACCAGCATGAGTCCGCGTCGATCGCGACGTCCGGTGCGCCCTGCAACCTGGAGCAGGAGCTGAAAAGCCCGCTCATGGGCCCTAAAGTCGGGGCGGCTGAGCATGGGGTCTGCATTGGTTACTACAGCCAGGGCCAAGCCGGCGAGGTCCAGGCCCTTGCCGACCATTTGGGTTCCGACGACAAGGTCTATTTCGCCGGATTCCATCCACTGCAAAAAGTCCGTCATGGCGCGCTTGCTCCGTGTCGAGTCGGAATCCACGCGCAGGATTCGCGCTTCAGGAAAAAGCGCTTCTACTTCTTCTTCGATTCGCTCGGTTCCGAGTCCGCGCCAATCCCAGGCCGTTTGGCGGCATTGAGGGCAGGTTTCGGGCAGGTCTTTGTGCAGGCCGCAGTAGTGGCAGACGAGTTTGCGGTTGTTTTTGTGGTAGGTCAGCGAGACGTCGCAGTCCGAGCAGGGTTCAATCCATCCGCAGTTGGTGCAGGTGAGAACCGGTGCGTATCCTCGGCGGTTTTGAAAGACGAGCACCTGCTGCTTGTCGGCCAGGCTTTGCTGTAGTGCGGCAAAGACCTCTTGGGTAAAAGGTCCGATTTGCTGGTTCAAGGCCTGCGCTTTTAGGGTGCTAACCGAGCGGACTTCCGGGTGAGCCACGCCCGAGTAGCGTTCCGCAAGGTCCACCCTGAGGTATTTGCCTTGGGCGGCGTTGTGCCAGGTTTCGACCGACGGGGTTGCCGAGCCCAGCACAATCGGAATTTTTTTCTGTTGGGCCAGCCATACGGCCACGTCGCGGGCGTGGTAGCGCGGAGCCGGCTCCTGCTGCTTGTAGCTGGTTTCGTGTTCTTCGTCGACCACAATTAGGCCGAGGCGATGCCAGGGCAGCAATATTCCCGAGCGCGTGGCCACGACGACCCGAGGGGCGGAATCGGGGTCCAAGAGGTGTTCCCAGAGGGCGCGTCGCTCGCCGTCGGCGAGCTGGTGGTGCCATGGCAGCACCCGGTCGGGTCCAAGGGCCCGGCCTAGGCGCTGCAGCAGCTGCGGAACCAGCCCAATCTCCGGCACCATTAAGAGCGCGTGCTTGCCTTCTTCGAGGGCATGGGCGGCAAGATGCACATAGACTTCGGTTTTGCCAGAGCCCGTTGCGCCCCAGAGCACCTTCGGAAGCGCCTCATGCTTCTCGGCCTCGAGTTCCTGAAGCGCCGCCGCTTGCGACGGGCTGAGCTCAGGCAGCAGCAGGGAATCCCCGAGATCCATGCTGCGGTCAAGGGGACGGAGTTCGCGCTCCAGGATTCCGCGCTCGACCAGAGCCGAAAGGTGCGCGGGCTTGACCTCAGAGCCTTCGGCCGTTAAGGCTTCGATCGCGATCCATGGGTAGCGGTTGTCGTCGGGGTCCGTAGCCAAACTCAACTGAAAGTAGCGAAGCAGCGCGTTGGCCTGGTGTTTGGCTCGGCTAAGGCTTGCGAAGGAGCGATTGACGGCCTCGCCGTCGTGCCTGGGCAAGGCAAATCGGAGCGACCAGATGCCCTGCTCCCTAAGGGTGTAGGGTCCGTCGTCGTCGGGTTCGAGCTGCATGAATCCTGGCATTGCCGCGTTCAGCGCCTCCCCTGGATTGCACATGTAGTATTCTGAAATCCAGTACCACATTGCGAGCTGCTGGCGTTGAAAACTAGGTTTGTCGTCTATGCAGCGCAGTACCTCTTTGGCGCTGTACTCGGGCGCGTCGGCGCATACAGAAACCACCACCCCGAGCAGTACCCGGTTCCGCCCGAAGGGTACAAAGACACGCAGCCCCGGTTCGGGTTCGCGGTCCAGCGACCAAGCGTAGGTGAAGGCCGTGCGCACCGGCACGGGCACGACGACGTCTACCCAGCGCTGCTCGGCCATTAGGAGAGGGCGTCGACGAGCTCGAGCAGGTAGGGACTGATGCCGGCGTGGTGCTTGATGGCCTGTTCGAGCGGAACGTACACTACTTCGTGGCCCTGAACCCCGACCATTTCGCAGTTGCGGCCTTCGACTAATGCGTTCACCGCTGCGTGGCCCATGCGGCTCGCGAGGATTCGGTCAAAGGCGTTGGGCTTGCCTCCGCGCTGGGTGTGGCCCAAGATGGTGACTTTGGTATCCCAGTCAGGGAATTCGGCCTGCACCCTCTTGGCGACGGCGTAGGCTCCGCCGCTGTCGTCGCCCTCGGCGACGATGACGATGCCCGAACGGCGCTTTTTCTGGTGGTCGGTGCGCAGGTAGTTGATCAGCCGGTCGATGTCGGTGGTGGTTTCGGGAATCAGTACGCCCTCTGCCCCACTGGCGATGCCCGTGCGCAGGGCAATGAATCCGGCGTCGCGTCCCATTACTTCGACAAAAAAGAGGCGGTTGTGCGACACCGCCGTGTCGCGAATCTTGTCGACGGCCTCTACCGCGGTGTCGACGGCAGTTTGGTAGCCGATGGTGTAGTCGGTTCCGAAGAGGTCGTTGTCGATGGTTCCGGGGCAACCCATTACCTTGATTCCTTGCTCTTCGCTGAGCAGCTTGGCGCCGGTGAACGAACCGTCACCGCCCACCACCACCAGGCCTTCGATGCCCAGGGCGCGCAAGTTGGCCGCCGCTTTGGCGCGGCCTTCAGGGCTGCGGAACTCCTCGCTCCGCGCCGTTTGAAGAAAGGTTCCGCCACGATGAATGATGTTGCGCACGTCGTATCGAGTTAGGCTGATGAATTCGTTTTGGAGCACCCCGTCGTATCCGCGGTAAAAGCCGGTGCACTGCAGGCCCAAGCGATCGGCGGTGCGCACGACGGCCCGCACGCAGGCATTCATTCCGGGTGCGTCGCCCCCCGAAGTCAGTACGCCGATGTGCTTCATGGCTGGTCGATTTTGGTGACGTTAAGGTCGAGTTCGGCTGCGCCCGCGCTTACCGGTATGCTGAGGTAGTAAAAGCTCCCGCGCAGGGTGTCGCCCGCCGGAAGGTAGTCGACGGCCTTGTTGCTGTCGGTGACCGCACCGGCAGTCAGGATTCCGCGCACCGCGAGGCTGGTGCCGACCGTGTCGCTTGGGCTACCCCAGACTTCGTAGTTCACGGCATAGCAGCGCAGGGCGTCCACCTCAAGCGTATCCACCTTGGTTGTAAAGGCAATGGTGCCCGCTTCGGGCTCATTTTGGCAGGCCGCGAGGGCCAGAATTCCAAGGGCAAACAAGCTTTTCTTCATGCGTGCTAAAGTACATCCACTACCTTTGCCACCATGGTCAACGACCTCCTTTTTTTTGCGGGCGGACTCGTCGCAGGGGTCGTCAACACCTTGGCGGGTAACGGTTCCGCAATAACCCTTTCGCTGCTGCTCGGTTCTGGCCTGAATGGTTCGGTCGCCAACGCCACCAACCGCATCGGAGTGCTGGCCCAAACCGTGACGGGGGTACTGAGCGTGCGCCCTTCTCGACGAAAGCTGTATTTAATGCGCGCCAGCCGCCGCTTGGCACTGCCCACGTTTGCCGGAAGCCTGCTCGGTGGAGTCGTCGGCAGCCTCGCAACACCGGTATTTATGGAGGCCAGCATAGCCCTGGTAATGACCCTTATGCTCTTCACCCTATTCACCAAGCCCTCTCGTTGGCTGGCCTTGGGCGAACGCCGCGAAGGAGGCCTGATTAGCTGGCTAACCTTCTTTGCTATTGGCCTTTATGGCGGATTCGTTCAAATGGGCATCGGAATTATGATGCTCGCCGCCCTCGTGCTGGCGCAGCGCTGGACC
>JBEEMM010000010.1:0-26754 GCA_041192685.1 Bacteroidota bacterium
TCAAAACCGTAGTTGTCATAAATGGTGCGAATCGTTTCGATCAAACCAAGTCCGTCGGTAGAAATATCGTCAAGACGACCGATGAAGGGCGACACATAGGTCGCGCCGGCCTTAGCGGCTAGAAGGGCTTGACCTGCGCTAAACACTAGGGTGCAGTTGGTCTTGATTCCGCGGTCGCTGAAGTAGCGAATTGCCTTGATCCCGTCTTTAATCATGGGAACCTTAACTACAATTTTAGGGTCGATCTCGGCCAAAAGTTCCCCCTCGCGCACCATTCCTGCGAAGTCGGTTGAAATAACCTCCGCGCTCACGTCACCGTCAACAATGCCGCAAATAGCCTTGTAGTGCTTAAGAATGTTGTCGGTTCCTGAGATGCCTTCTTTGGCCATTAGGGATGGATTCGTCGTAACGCCATCAAGGATTCCCATGTCGTGGGCTTCTCTGATTTCGGCTAGGTTTGCAGTGTCGATGAAAAATTTCATGGCAATAAATCAAATAAAGAGTTTAGTCCGCCCAAAGGTCGGGTTATTTTTGTGCAATGCAAGGCCAACCCCCCTCTGACTTTTCAACGGAACTACTGCGCGACTACCGACTCGGAATCCTAAGCCGAGAATGCTCGCTTTTGGGCCGCAAGGAGGTCTTAACGGGCAAGGCCAAATTTGGCATTTTTGGCGACGGCAAGGAGCTCGCCCAGCTCGCTTGGGCCAGGGTTTTCCGCAACGGAGACTTTAGAAGCGGATACTACCGCGACCAGACCTTTATGATGGCCATCGGGGCCCTCAGCCCGAGGCAGTTTTTTGCCTCCCTTTACGCAGACACCGACATCGAGCGCGAACCCAGCAGCGCAGGCCGCCAAATGAACGGCCACTTTGCCACTCCAACCCTCAATGCAGACGGCTCATGGATGTCCTTAGTGGACCGCAAAAACGTTTCTGCCGATATTTCACCCACAGGAGGCCAGATGCCCCGCCTGCTCGGACTCGCTCAAGCCTCCAAGGTCTATCGCTCCCTTGGAGTCCGCAACGCATTCAGCCAAAATGGCGGCGAAGTAGCCTGGGGAACCATCGGCAACGCATCTACGTCAGAGGGTTTGTTTTGGGAAACCATCAACGCAGCCGGGGTCATGCAGGTGCCTATGGTGGCTCTTGTCTGGGACGACGAATACGGAATCTCGGTGCACGCAGAGCACCAAACGACCAAGCAGAGCATTTCTAAGGCATTGGCAGGCTTTCAGCGCCAGGCGGCCAAAAAAGGACAGCCCGAAGAAAAGGGCTACGAAATAATTGTTGCCCGAGGATGGAACTACGCGGAGTTGGTTTCTGCCTTTGAGCAAGCTGAGAAGTTTGCCCGAGAAGAGCACGTTCCCGTGCTGCTTCATGTGAGAGAAATGACTCAACCACAGGGTCATAGCACATCAGGATCGCACGAACGCTATAAGTCTAAGGAGCGCCTTCAGTGGGAGCTTGACTACGACTGCCTCAGCCAGTTTCGCAGCTTTTTGCTGGCCAATAAAATTGCCAAGCTTCCCGCCCTCGAGGCCATCGAAGAGGAGGCCCGCTCTGAGGCTCGCGATGCCATGAAGTCCGCCTACGAGGACTTTCTGCAGCCCCTTCGCCGCACTCGAGACCAGGCAGTCGCTTGGCTTGAAGAACTTCAATGCGAAGACCTCGCTCCAGCGTTGCGCGCCGACAAGGCTCCGCTTCGTCGGGATTCCGTAGCGGCGGTTCGCAAGGCCATTCAGCGCACTCTTGCCAGCTCAGGTAAGACTTCGGGAGCTCCCCTTTGGGTCGAAACCCAGCTCAGGCAGGGCGCCCTCGACTATTCAAGCATGCTTCACAGCGGCACTGCGCTCGCCGTTAAAGAGGTTCCGGCAGAATTTACTGCCGAGGCCCCCTTGGTCGACGGTCGGGTGGTTCTGCGCGACAATTTTAAGGAGCTTTTTACCCGGTATCCAGAGCTCATGATTTTTGGCGAAGACGTCGGGCACATTGGCGACGTCAACCAAGGCCTTGAAGGCATGCAGGCGGAATTTGGCAGCGTTCGCATCTCTGATACAGGAATCCGCGAGGCGACCATTGCCGGTCAGGGCATTGGACTTGCCATGCGCGGACTTCGCCCGATTGCCGAGATTCAATACCTGGACTACCTGCTTTATGCCCTGCAAATTCTTTCAGACGACTGCGCTACCCTGCGCTGGCGGACCGCAGGAGGCCAGAAAGCTCCGCTTATAATCCGCACTCGCGGCCACCGCCTCGAGGGAGTGTGGCACAGCGGATCCCCCATGCAGTTGCTGCTCGGCTCCTTGCGCGGAATGTACCTCTGCACCCCGCGCAACATGGTTCAGGCTGCAGGAATGTACAATACCCTGCTGCAGGCCGATGAACCGGCCGTGGTCATCGAGTGCCTCAACGGCTACCGCCTCAAAGAATCCTTGCCCACCAACTTGGGCAGCTTCACGGTGCCCCTTGGTCGTCCCGAGGTACTGCGGTCGGGCACCGACGCCACGGTGGTTTCCTACGGTTCCACGCTGCGGGTAATAATGGAGGCTGCCGCCGAACTTGAAACCTTGGGCTTGTCTATTGAAGTTATTGACGTGCAAACCCTCCTTCCCTTTGACTTGGACGGAGCCTGTGCGGCCTCACTAAAGCGAACCAACCGCCTGCTCGTGGTCGATGAAGACGTTCCGGGCGGAGCCTCCGCCTACATTATGCAGCAAATACTTGAGGTTCAGGGCGGATTCAGCCATCTGGATGCCTCTCCCCGAACCCTGACTGCTAAGGCACACCGGCCCGCCTACGGTTCGGACGGCGACTATTTCTCAAAGCCCAGTGCCGAAGACATCGTGGAGGCCGTTATCGCTCTGGCGGCGGAGTAGCTTTCTGCAAAAAAAAAGTTAGAAAAAGGGCAAGGACACTTATCGCACCGCTACAACCAACTACCCTTGCTGCATTTCTGCCCTGGGGGATTTGTCGGGAGCTGGTCGCAAGGCCTTGCCCCAGTGCAAAGATACACAGGGTTTGTACGACCTTTGTTCCCTATGCGTTTAAAACGAATTTTTACCGGCCTTGTCCTTGCGGCTTCCATTACGGGGCTTCAAGCCCAAGACTTTAGCCAGGCTGTGGTGCAGCGAGGCCCCATCAACGAGCTTCAGTACGACTCCGTAGCCGTTTGGATCAAGAACACCGGAATTCGCAGCCTCAACCTCACGGGCATGTGGAGCTGTGCGCAGTGGGGCGATAGCCTGCTCAGCCTGCGGGCCGAGCAAACGACCTTGGCGGTCTATGATTCCGCCCGTATTTGGTTGAGGTTTAAGCCCGAGCACAATGTTTACTACCGCTTCCCCGTTGTGGTTGCCACCGACGGTCCCGACGGATTTGTGGCCCTGCAGTTTGAGGCCCAGGGTCGCTGGAGCCAGGCGTACTACACTACCACCGAGAACTTGAGCTGGGCGCCATTGAAGGCCGCCCTGACCGCGCGCCTCAACCAAAACACAACCAACCTCGGGTACACCGCCGCGCGAGACCAGATGTATGCCAACCTCGATAATGTTGCGGGTCAGGTAACCTGCATCTACACGGGGCGCGTTGCCTCGTTCAACACCCGAGCGGGCGCCACGGCCAACAACTTTAACTGCGAGCACACCTTCCCCCAGAGCATGTTTGGTTCTGCTCAGCCCATGCAGTCAGACATCCATCATTTGTTTTCTTGCGACGAGGCGGCGAACACCCAGCGCAGCAATTATCCCTTCGGTATGATTACCGGTACGCCCGGGTGGTCCGTAGGCGGAAGCAAACGCCTCAACGGTGTCTTTGAACCCCGAGACGCCCACAAGGGCGACGCGGCTAGGGCCATGATGTACTTCGTGACCCGCTACGGGGACTACAATAATTTTTATGCTCAGCAGTCCGCGGTATTAGAAGGTTGGCACCAGCAGTTCCCTCCCGACAGCAACGATCGCTCGCGAAATCAGGGAATTGCCGCGCTGCAAAACACCCGAAACCCCTATGTGGACTATCCCCAAATTATGGAACGGCTCCTGAGCCTTAGCGGGAGTCCGCAACCCAATTTGGCAGCCCAATACTGGGCCAGTGAAGACAGCATTCAGCTCGAACTATGGAATTGGGCGGTGGGCCCCATGCTACGCCGCAGGCTCGTGGTTACCAACCCTGGAAGTGCAGACTTGATTCTTAGCTCGGCGACCTTGACCGCTCCCAACATGAACCTTGTTTCGGGCGGAGCCGCCGACACGCTAAGGCCTGGCGAACTGCACGTCTATGAGCTTGAGTACCCTGCTTCGGTTTTGCACGACGGCGGAAGCCTCAGCTACAGCACCAATCTTGGCGGCACAGTGACCCATTACTTTGGCAGCACTCCCTACATTAGTACCTCGGAGCTTGCCCAAACGGAGTCTGTGCGGGCCTTCCGAGACGGGCGAAACCTCAGAGTGGAAGGGCTTCCTGAAGGAGCCCATGCGGAGTGGGTGGATTCCGACGGAAAAATTCGATGGACAACCGCACGAGCGAGCAGCCTCGAAGAGGTTCGTGCCCCAGGCTCTGGAACGGGTATTTTGCGCTGGACCCTCGACGGGCGGCGCGGTGTGCTTAAGTTTGTTTACTAAAATCGAATAATCCCCCTAGTTATGGACTCCACAACAAAACGCATCGCAATAAACTACGGACTCATCGTGAGTGCCGTCGCTGTCGGCTACACACTCGTTGCCTACATTATTAACGAGGCATGGCTGTCGAGTCAAGTGGGCGGAATTGTGATGCTGTTCGCCATGCTCCTGATTCCCTACTTCGGCGTGCGCGAATTCAAGAAGGCAAATGATGGCTACGCCACCTTTCGAGAGGCGTTCTCGGCCTACGTGCTTCCGTTAATCCTTTCGGCTGTGGTGGGCTTGGCCTTCAACTGGCTGATGCACAACGTAATCGATTCTGAATTGGCGACCCGAATGGGCGAGCGCGTATATGAGCGATTCGCTGAAATGCCCGAAGACCAGCGCAAAGGCGTGATGACCTTCATGGGCGCTGCCAATGATGCCGAGCTCAAAGCGGAGTCCATTAAAATGACTACCGAGCAAGTAACCATCTTGGGCATGCTCAAATCCAGCGGAGTTGGAATCATCATGTATGCACTCGTCGGGCTCATCGTCGCGGCGATAACTAAGAAAAACCGACCAGAATTCCAGTGAGCCACCTCGACCTGAGCCTGGTCATTCCGCTTTTTAACGAAGAGGAGTCGCTGGCAGAGCTCCACGCATGGATAGACCGCGTGTGCCTTGCCCATGGGCTGCGCTACGAAGTCTTGTTCATCAATGACGGTTCGACGGACGGTTCCTGGAAGGTAATTGAAGGCCTCGCTGCCCAGTACCCACAGGTGCGCGGAATCCGCTTTAGGCGCAATCAAGGCAAGTCTGCTGCGCTTCACGTCGGATTTCAAGCGGCACAGGGCGACGTGGTCATCACCATGGACGCCGACCTGCAGGACAGCCCCGACGAGATTCCGGACCTCGTGCGCATGATTCGCGAAGAGGGCTACGACCTGGTTAGCGGATGGAAGAAGAAGCGCTACGACCCGCTGTCGAAGACCTTGCCCACCAAGTTGTTCAACTGGGCTGCGCGCAAAATGAGCGGAATCTACCTGCACGACTTCAACTGCGGTCTAAAGGCCTACCGCCTCGAGGTCGCACAGGCAGTGGAGGTTCAGGGTGAAATGCACCGCTACGTACCCGTACTCGCCAAGATGCAGGGCTTTACCCGCATTGGCGAAAAGGTCGTGGAGCACCGCGCACGCCCCTACGGCGTGACCAAGTTTGGCCTCAACCGATTCACTAACGGACTTTTAGACCTTGTGACCCTGAGCATGGTCTCGCGCTTTCGCCGCCGCCCAATGCACTTTTTTGGAACCTGGGGTCTGGTAATGTTCTTTTTTAGCGGACTTTCTCTGACGGTCCTCGGCGGTCTCAAACTTGCTCGCCTCTGGAGCGGCCAGCGGCCCGGCCTGATTGCCGACGATCCCTGGTTCTACATCTTTTTGACGGCCATGATCCTCGGAACCCAGCTCTTCGTAACCGGCCTTTTGGCGGAACTCGTAGTGCGCAGCGGTCGCCGCCGTACCGAGTACGGAGTGACCGAAGAACTGAATAGCCCCAATGCCGACCCCAGCGCACGCTGAGTTACTCCATGGCCTTGAGCAGGCACACTACGGGCCCGCGCGCAGTGCGGAGCCCGAGTTTTCGCTGATTTCTCCGACCTTCAAGCGCCCCGACGAGGTGCGCGAGTTCATTGCCAGCGCGGCCCAACTTTCGGGCCCAAAAAGCCGTTTTGAGGTCATTTTGGCCGACGGAACCCCCGACGATAGCCTTCGCCCCGAGATTAAGGCGGCCGCCGAGGCCGCAGGCCTCGGCGTGACGGTCCTGTATCGTGCCGGGCTCCCCGTGAGCGACGCACGCAATGCAGCCGCCGCCTCGGCGCGGGCCCCCTGGCTCATCTTTTTGGACTCGGACTGCCTGCTGCCCCAAGGCTACCTAGACGCGGTGAGCCAGGGCTTGGCCCGCGACGCGTGGGACGCCTTCGGCGGCCCGGATGCCGCCCCGCCCGACTTCAGTCCGCTCCAAAAGGCCATCAGCTTCGCCATGACGTCGGTACTGACCACGGGCGGCATCCGCGGCGGCTCTTCGGGTTCCACGGCGACCTACTACCCCCGGGGATTCAACATGGGAATGCGCGCCGAAGCCTTCTGGGCCGTCGGAGGCTACGACATCGACTTCAAGTGCGGCGAAGACGTCGAGCTCAGCATTCGGGTGCGTGAGGCGGGGTTCCGCGTTGGCCTGATCCCCGAAGCCTTAGTGTGGCACAAGCGCCGCGCTACCTTGGGTCAGTTTTACCGGCAGGTGCGCCGGTTTGGTTCCGCACGAATTGCGCTGGCGCAGCGCCACCGAGGTCAAATGAAGCTGACCCATTCGTTCCCGTTTGCCTTCATGCTCGCGTGGTTTTTGGCTCTTGCGCTGCACCTCACGGGTCTTTGGACTTGGCCCGTTCACCTTTTTCACGGCTTCTTTATCGCAGTATTGGTGCTTAGCACCGTCCAAAACCGCTCCCTCGGAGTCGGATTGCGCAGCGTCGCCGCCACAGCCGTAATGTTTGCTGGCTACGCCGTGGGCTTTGGGTCGGCCTTGCTGGGCAGACCCTATCGATAACTCGCAACTGGCTACTAGCAACTAGCCGCTAGCTACTAGCAGCTAGCAACCCTTCTATCGCCAAGCGATAACCCAGCCAGCCGAGGCCGCTGACGGTTCCGCGGGTGTAGGGGGCAAGGAGGGAAGCGCGGCGAAACGATTCGCGGGCGTAGGTGTGGCTGAGGTGTACCTCGATGATGGGGCTGGTCAAGGTAGCGACGGCGTCGCGCAGGGCAATCGAGGTGTGGGTGAAGGCCCCCGGATTAATTAAAAACACACTTTCTGAACCGTCATGCTGGGCCAGGTAGCTGCAAAGGGCGCCCTCGTCGTCGGACTGGAACGAGCGAAGCTCGGTTCCGCCAAAGTGGGCGTCGAGCCAGGTTTGCAGAACGGGAATTTGGTCCTCGAGCCGCAGGCTGCCGTAGATTTCGGGCTGGCGGGTTCCGAGCTGACCCAAGTTGATTCCGTGAACAATATGTACCACCATGGTACTAAGGTACGAAGTGCTTTTGGGCAATGCCACTATTGAAATAGGGGAGTCCCTACCTTCGTTGGCATGAAGTGGGACCTCGCCCTCCGGCAATTTGATGGTTACCTGAGGATGGAGCGGGGCATGAGTTCCAATACCGTAAAGGCCTATTGCCACGATTTAGAGGCGCTTGGTTCTTGGGCTATCGAGCACGAACGAAGCCCTGCAAGCATCAGCGTCGAGGAGTTGCGTCAAGCCATTCGGACCATGGCCGAAGCAGGCCTTGGCGCACGAACTCAGGCCCGGAGGCTTTCTGCCTGGCGTGTTTTCTTTGGTTTTATTCGCGAGGAGGGCCTTCGGGACGACCAGCCTGCGCTCTCGGTGGACCTCCCGTCGCTGCCCAAAACACTCCCAGTTTACCTCACCGAGGAAGAGGTGAAAAATCTTTTTGATGCCGTGGATCGCGCTCATCCTAACGCAGAGCGGGACCTAGCAATCCTTGAGGTGTTTTATGGATGCGGCCTTCGGGTTTCTGAGCTTATCGAGATGCGGATTCGCGATGTTTTTGCCGACGATGCCGTGGTGCGCGTGGTTGGAAAGGGCGATAAAGAGCGTGTGGTTCCGATTCACGAAACTGCAATACGGGCCATTGAGCGCTACCGCAGCTTAGAACGCGTGCACGTCGAACCCAAGCGGGGCTTTGAAGACCACTTGTTTTTGAACGTTCGCGGACGCAAAATCAGCAGGCAGTGGGTGTTTTTGCGGCTCAAGGAACTGGCCCAGCTCGCGGGAATTTCTAAGGTTATTGGTCCCCATACCCTGAGGCACACTTTTGCTACCCATCTGCTGCACCATGGCGTGGACCTGCGGTTTATTCAAGTAATGCTAGGCCACAGCAGCATAACCACTACCGAAGTCTATGCCCACCTCGACGACCGTTTGCTGCGCGAAACCATGCTCAAGCACCATCCGCGCAACCTGCGCTAGCACAAAACCCAATTTAAACAACGCATGATGCGCTTCTCTTATTCTAAAATAGCTTGGCTTTTGTGGTTTGCGTTGGTGCTATTTGCTCTAATGTTTGGATTGGGTCGGCCTCCATTTCAAATTTGGGATGAAGGAAGGATTCTTATAAACACCCTCGAAATGGCCCAGAGTGGCCAATGGATGGCGACGACATTTGAGGGCAAACCCGAGTTCTGGAATACTAAACCACTGCTGCTTCACTGGCTTCAATGGGCTAGCGCAAGCCTTTTTGGATGGAATGAATGGGGTCTTAGGCTTCCCTCTGCGGCGTCTGCCTTGGGGGTTGTTCTGCTAATTCTTGGTATTTCAAAAGGTATACTAGGATCGTATAGGTACGGTTTTGCTGCGGGTCTGGTGCTCATTGTGCTGCCGGGATACGTCGGATTTCATGCGTCGCGTACTGCAGACTATGACGCTCTGCTGAGTCTCGGAACGACGGGTGCCTTTCTCTCTATATGGCTCGCTGCGGAGCGGGATTCACGCTATCTTCTGCTTACATGGTTTTTTCTGACCCTCGCAGTTTTGACCAAGGGTATTGCAGGCCTATTAATTGCTCCCGGCTTGGCCTGCATCGCGCTGCTGCGGTACCGCGCAATTCCCTGGCTTCAAACCCGGTGGTTTTGGTTGGGGTTTGTGTTTTTTGTTTTTGTGATTTTAGCCTACTATTTAGGCAGAGTCTCACTGCAACCCGGCTACCTTGAAGCGGTTTGGAACAATGAATTAGGCGGACGCTTCGCTCAAACTAACGAAGGCCACGATCATCCTTGGCACTACTACCTCGGTGTGATGGTTCGCCATGTTGGTTTCGGGGGCGGATTTCTTCTGTTGTTTGGGGTGGTTCTGGCAGTGAAGGCCGGGTCAGACCGAGTTCGGCTCGCTGCTCGCGACGCTCTGATTGCCGCACTTTTTCTCGGTGTCGTTTTATCGTCTTCTCAAAGTAAGTTGGATTGGTACCTCGTGCCAATGCATCCTTTACTTGCCTTAGCAGCAGGTCTCGGTTGGGCCGATTGGTTGGGCGATTTTAAGACGCTCAGCTACCCCAAAAAAAGTGCGGTATTTGTACTAATTCTACTTTTTTTCGCGACTTATGGTCTTGAAATTGTGGGTCGAAACAACAGGCCAACTTCGCCTAAGTATAGGGCAAACTATGCCTGTTCTTCGGTGTTAGCTGAGGTTTTAACCGGCAAAGGAGAACCCCCTACCGCAGTTATTTTTGGTACTTATGACGCTCACGTTCGCATCTACGTGAAACTTCTGCAGCGTCAGGGCATTAGGATTCGATTGCTGAAAAGTTCACAGGTGAACCTTGGTGATCGAGTGCTGTGTAGTGAGCCAGAAGTGAGAGCTTCGCTGCGGCAAAAGTTTGCCGTAGATTCGGTAGTGCACCCGCTTGGCGCGGTAACCTACACCATTCTGCCTCCTTTAAATCCCCTCAATTTCGATGAAAATCCCTGAAATCTCCGTGATAGTGCCCATTTATAATGAGGCGCTCAATTTGGAGGAGCTCAACAAGCGGTTGACCTCGGTTTTGGATGCTACGGGTCAACCCTATGAACTTATTTTAGTGGACGACGGGAGTCACGACGATTCTTGGCAGCGCATGATGGCCTTGGGTGGTTCAAGGGTCTGCGTCAAGCTCAGTCGCAATTTCGGCCACCAAATTGCCGTAACAGCCGGACTAGATCGGTCTCGCGGCAAGGCGATTGTGATCATTGATGCAGACCTTCAAGACCCCCCTGAGTTAATTGATCAAATGCTTCAAAAGCATCGTGAAGGCTTTCATGTAGTGTACGCACGGCGGCGCGCACGCATCGGTGATGGCTGGTTCAAGCGTACCTCGGCCAAGGCATTTTACCGTATTCTTGACCGCCTTACACAAATTAAAATTCCTCTTGATACGGGCGACTTTCGCCTGATCGATCGCATGGTAGTGGACCAGTTAAGGCAAATGCCCGAGGCAACCAAGTTTCTGCGGGGTCAAATCGCATGGCTAGGACTTCGTCAAACGGCTGTTTGGTACGATCGCGACCCTCGAACCAATGGCAGCTCGGGCTATACGTTTAAAAAGATGCTTGATCTGGCCTTAGCGGGCATAACGGGATTTTCGGACCAGCCACTTCGTATGGTTTCACGATTGGGCTTTGGTATCAGCGTAGTTTCAGGAATTCTGATCGCCTACGCCCTCTACCAACATTTCGTCTCCGAGGCAACTATAACTGGATGGACCTCGCTAATACTCAGTGTGGCATTTTTTGGGGGCATTCAGTTGCTGTCGCTCGGAATTTTGGGCGAGTACATTGCCAGAATACACAGTAACGTGCTGCGGCGGCCTCTTTATGTAGTTCAGGAGGAGCATGCTACTCCATAGTGGAGGGTCTGCGGCGCAGTTGGTTCCATAGGATGGAGCCCGAGTAGACTCCGACTTGCGGCCAGCTTTTGGGTTTTTTGCCCGGATTCAGTGCATAGAGGCTGAAGCGTCGGTAGAAGTCAAAGTGCGCCTGAACAATAGCCAGTGTATGCTTGGGTTGTCCCTGAACCAGATAGCGAATTCCCGCTAGTCCGTCTGCCAGCAGCCTAAAAGCCACAATGCGCATGGCGCTTGCGCTGGGTGCATTCCGCACCACCGTCAGCAGGCTGTTGCGCACGTTTAGGAATGTTTTGCGCGGACTTCCTACGGTCAAGGTTCCGCCGCCAACATGGTAGACGAGCGACGAGCTACAGGCCTCAACGCCCCATCCGTGACGGTGCATGCGCCAGCAGAGGTCGATTTCTTCCATGTGGGCAAAAAATTCACTATCCAGGCCGCCTGCTTCCCAAAAGGCATCCAATCTGAGGGCCAAACAGGCTCCGCTTGCCCAGAAAACTGGCCGGTAGACAGGCATGTCGTACTGTCCATGGTCTTCTTCACACTGGCCCAAGATGCGCCCGTAGGCAAAGGGAATGCCCCATCGGTCCATGAGTCCGCCCATGGCACCGGCGTACTCGAATTCGGATTGTTTGCTGTAGTTGCGCAGCTTGGGCTGTATTGCCCCAAGTTTTGGGTTTTGAACAAAACGATCCGTCAAGGGCTCAAGCCAACCCATTTGGGGCTCGATGTCGGTATTCATGAGCACCGCGAGGTCGTAGTTTGACAGTTGCTTGAGGCCCTGCATGTAGCCCCCGGCGTAGCCAAGGTTTTGGGGCAGCGCAATGACTTGAACTTTTGGATGCTCAGAAGCCAGCCAGTTAAGAGTGTCTGGCTCGGTGGATCCGTTGTCAATAACTACAATATCTGCTCCCGGGCTGCGGGCCTCGACGGTAGGCAAAAACTTTTTTAGCCAATGCAGGCCGTTGAAGTTAAGCAGTGCTACAGCCGTCCGCATTAGTTACCGCCCGACTGAAAAAACATGTTGTTGTAGATGCGCGATCCAAATTTTTCGCCGTCGTTGGCCCCCGTTTGGTCCAGGTCGCCTACTCCATAGCTGCGCTTTTGCAGGGCTATTCGCCAGCGCGGATTTTGAATTTCGCCAATTGCCGAGGAGTGCACTAATTCGTAGTTGCCTCCCGCAAGGTCGAAGTTGCCAAAAATAAAAATCCGGTTAATTTGGTAGGGGGTATTGGGCACGTCAAGGGTATTGTATTGCCACATTTCATAAGGGTATGCGTCGCTTTCATAGGGACGGCGCTCGGCCAAGGTTGGGGGGCCGTACTGCAGGTAGATGCGACCTCGGTCGGTTGCGTAGCCGGGCATCGCTTTGCTGCTAAACCGCTTATTGACCTCATCAACCCTGCTTGAGTAGGCGGTCGCTTGCGTTAAGGCCTCTGTGGGGTAGCGCTTGGTCCAGAATTGCTGGCTGAACCTCCATCGCAAACTGTCTGCTGCATCTTTTTGAGACAGGGACTCAATGGTAATGCGTTCGGTAAGGCTTGCAATGGGGTAGAGGGCACTCAGGGCACGGCGCAAGTTCTCGCCCTCGCCGAGCAGCTCTATCCAGCGCGGATCAACCGAAAGGCGGGCGTATTGGTTGGCTTCGCCGGGATTCCATCTAAAAAAGCTAATGCTTTGCTTTGGGTAGGCGCTAGGGTCCATGTCTTGAACGGCAAGCGTCAATTCCAGGTTGTAGCGTCCAGACGGAACCTGACTCAGGTCGAGTCCGCCTTGAAGTGCATTCACGGCTTGGTCGGGTTCAATTTTAATACGCCCGCCTAAATCTGCGCGAAGTTCTCCGCGTTCCTCGCTGCGCAGGGCATAGGTAAGTACGGATTTTTTGCCTTCGGGTATTCGGTAGGCTTCCGTATAAAACCGAAGCACATCCTTCTCTGACGTGAAGACGTGGTCGCCCCAGTGCACCAAGGGAAGCACTTCCATGCCATAGCGGTTAAAGGGATTTTCAACGTCTTTGGCAGATCCAATATGCTCGGCAAGAAGGACTTGGGTTAGTTGAGTTTGATTGCCAGAATTCATTCGGACGCTCCCGCGCAGGGTGTCCCAGTGCTCGGGGTCTGGGCCAAGGGCAACAAAAAGCTGGTAGAGCCCGGTGTCTCCAGCCAGCCTTAGTAGGCTTTGGTAGTTGAGCGTTGTGGTTCCCGAGTCTTGACGTTCTGGGGCAGTCATGGTGATTTTATCGACCGCCATGATTTTGCCGTCTTTCTGGATCCACGCTGCGATTTCGGTTTTTACTCCTGCCGGACTTTGAAGGTAGCAAAGTAGGTCGATGTAAGGGCCCGTGGTGGGGTGCCAAAGGGGCAGTACGTCTAGGTTGAAGGAAGCATTTTGTGCCTGAATGGTCTGGAATCCAAGGATTCCCGTCAGTGCTAGGGCTAGTTTTAAAATTGCTGTTTTTTGCACGACGTGAAGTTACGTATTTTTGCCCCGGAAGAATGGCAGAGTGGTCGATCGCGGCGGTCTTGAAAACCGTTGACTGTAACAGGTCCGGGGGTTCGAATCCCTCTTCTTCCGCCAGTTCAATCGAGCGACCGCGCCCCCAACTGGGGGCGCTTTTTTTTTAGGCCCCCTGCGAGCGAACTCGTTCAAGGGAGCCGGGGGCCTAAAAAGAAGGCGGCGCGCTATGGCGCGCCGCGGTCGCTCGATTGAACTGAAGCACCCCCACCCGGGGGACGCGCCCAGGCGCCTTCGGCGCCGGGCGCAATCCCTCTTTATCCGCCCAAAGCCACCTGACCCTTGAGGTAGGCCTGCCATACGCCCTTCACATACTGGCCGCCGGCATAGAGTAGGGTAAAGGCATTGGGGCGTATCGTTAGAACGGGTTGCATAAGGAGCCTTGAGGCAAAATCGTCCCATTGCGCAATGAAGCGCAACTCCGTCGCCCGATTCATCGACCATTCCAGGCCGCTTCGGTAAATGAATCCTCGGTAAATCAGTGCGCTGCCGTCGAGCTCGTGCATTTGGGAGTGCACGATCATGTGGTTCCAGCGCAGCTGACCGCCCACCTGAATTTGGATGTCCAGCGAAACATTGGCCTCGCGCCCGGCGCGCAGCTCCGTTTCGTTGTATGCAATGCTCTGGCCGGTATTGTATTCTATCCCCGCGTTAAACGTTTGGCTGGGCCGCCAGTTGAGGTTGGTTCCAAAGGTGCGGAGGTTACTAAAGCGTACGTCCTTGAACACCTCGTCAAAGCGGTAGCGGTGAAAAAAGCTCGACCTGAAATTGCCTCCCCACTGAATCCAGCCCCAGGCAAGGTGGTGGTTTTGGCGCAGCGTACCGTCAAAATACCGGAATTGCGTCGCCTCCTGATACAGCCCCCAGGTTTTAACGTATTTTTTGTTGGGGAAGCCGTTGTAGCTGGCGCCCAACTCGTAGCGCATCCAGTCGTTTTGAGGCTCAAAACCCATCTCGGCCCTAAAGGTGGGGCTTTGCCCCATCACGTCGGCGCGGAGCGTCCAATGCTTGGACTGGCGTAGGAGGCAACCATACATAGCGACGCCCTGGTAGCGCTCGCCGTCGAGGACCGCGGTGCGTCCTTTGAAGTTCTCGCCCCCAGAAATCCACGATGCGTTGGGTTCGCGGGTGTCGCTAAAGGCAACCTCGGCCTTGAATCGTAGGGCATCGCTAAGGCGCAGGTTTACGTCCGCGGCAACCAAGGAACCGCTGCCGCCGTCATAGTAGTTTCGTTGGGTGCCGAGCAAGCCAATACCCGACGCGTAAGGCAGACGGCGCTGAATCCTTGCGATGGTCGACCAGTTGGCACCAGAGGTTCCGTAGGCAGAAAAATTCCGCCCCGGAACCAAGTAGGGCGAGGCCGCGTCATAGCCCGTCAGCACGTAGCTGCGGTACCTCTGCCCCTGATTGGTGAATTTGGTCAGCCCCAAGGGGTTGGCAATGCTGCGCGTGTAGACGTAGTTCTGTCGCGTAGCGAACTGGTCGCTGCCCTCGATGAAGAAGGGGCGGCGCTCCGGGTAAAAGAGCGCAAACGAGGAGTTCACGGCCACCTGGGCCACGTCGGCCTCGACGTTGCTGAAGTCGGGGTTCAGAGCGACCTCGACCGACGAGGCCGCGTCGAGTCCAATGAACGCGGAACCGCCCACCTTAGCGCCAAGCCTGACCGCTGACCCCGGTTCGCCCAGGGCGCTTGTGAATGCATAGGGGATAACTTGGCGACGCAACTTGGGCTTGATTCCGTCCAAAATGAGAACGTGGGCAAACTGGCAGTCGGCGCAAACAATTTCGCGGTACTGGGGATTGGCCTGGGTGTTAACCTGCACGCCTTTGGAATAGGTCTGTCGAAAGAAGGTGAACTTCCAGCGTTGCCGGGTACTGCTGCCAAACTGAAGGGAGTTGAATGGAATCCTGAGCTCCACGGTGTATTCTCCCTCGCTGCGGGCACCTTGGGCTATGAATTCTACGTCGTAGGAAAGGTCCATCTCGTTATCCATCTGGTTCGCGGGGTCGTTCTTGCGCACGTCTAACTGAACTCCGTATGCGTTGGACCCCAAAAAAACCATGTTGCGCGTGTCGCTGTAGACGTCGAGGGCGATTCCGACAAAGTCGTCTTCCCAGGCGGCGTCGCGGCGGTTGAGGTTGGCCCTAAAGTCGCTGGGGTCGACGCTGCAGCGAAAGGCCACGTAAAGGGCCTGATCGTCTTTAAAAATATAGCCCTCAGTGGCCAGTGGAGCCGGACTGTTGTAGCCGGGGTTGATCTCCCAACTCAAAGGCAGGCTTAATGCACCATCCCATTCGCTAGCCTCCATGGCACCGTCCACATTAACCCGTTCTGGCTTGGTCGGTACTTCGTGTTCGGTGACCGCGATGGTCTGCCCGAAGCCGGCGGTGCATGCCGATAGAAAAAGAAAAAGGCCCAGTTTGCGCATGAAGCCGCAAAACTAGGCCTTTCGGCGTTAGTGCTTAAGCCCGGTCGCGCCAGCGCTTTAAAAGTCGCAGCGCAAGTAGAACACGGGGAAGAGTCCGAGCTGGTACTCTTCGCGCACGCCCTCGTCAATGTCGGGAGTTGCCAGGTCGTCCTTACCCGGAATGTAGGTCAGCGTCAAAATGTTTTGGGCGCCCGTAAGGTTGGAGATGTCGAGGCCAAATTCCCAGGCAAGGTTGGGGTAGTTCCACTTGTAACCCAGCTTCAGGTCAAGGCGTTGGTAGGCTCTGTTTTGAACTGTGTTAAAACCCTCATTTTCAAAAATGATTTCACCAGCCCGAAGCGTTGCGTCTTGATCCACCTTGCTGCCAAACCAGCGTCCGCCCACGGTAGTGTACTTACCGCCAAGAATGAATCGGTTGTTTGCGCCAATCTTAAATTCTTTGGCAAACAGAAGGTTGGCTGCATACCGGCCGTTAAAAATGGTGTTGCGCCAAACCTGGTCCGAGCCCTTGTATTTCGCATCAAACAGCGAGCCCGTCGCCAAGAAATAGAACCCGCTGGCAAAAAAACGTTCTGCCGTGAATTCCACACCGTAGTTGCGGCCCACGCCAGTATTTTGAAGCGTATCGGGCCAAATCCGCCCAAAACCGCTGCCGGCGTTGACCATACTGAAGGCGCTCGAGCGCACCTCCACCGGAATGCCATAGAGGTGCTGGTAGTAGGCTTCGATTTTAGTCCGCACGGGCAAGCCCTTGTAGGTGCGTTCCCAGCCGCCGGCAATCTGCCCCGACTTCATCAGACCAATTCGGTCGGTATTGTGTTCGAGGGGGTCAAATCCCTGCGTGGTCATGGCATAATAGTACAAGTAGGGAGCCTGGCCTTGGGCATGAAGGCCACTGCCAATAAAGAAGCGGTCGTTGGAATTGGCTTGGTAGCTCAGACCCACCCGAGGCTCAAAGGGCATAAAGGACCGGTCGTTCACCCCGAGGTAGAGGGACGTCAAGCCCGCCGTAAAGGTGGTTTTCTCATTGAGGCGATTTTTGTAGCTCAAGTAGGGCTGAATAACGGGCCATGCGGTTTGGGTGTTCCATTGCTTGCGCCATGGAGGCAGTATGCCCGTCACTCCGTCAAACTGCCGCACGGAATCCTGATAGTCCATCATGTAGAGGTCTATGTTGATTCCGGCCTGCAGGGTGCTGCGTCGGCTGAGCTTTTTGCTGTACGATACAAATCCGTGAAGCTTGTTTTCTCTAAAGGTGTAGTTCAGCATGGTGTCGTTTGCGGTAACGAGCCAGCCGTAGTTGTTGCTGTCAATCTGACCAATTTCGCGCTGAAGCTTGGTGTTTACCGCACGGATTACGGCCGTAGAAAACGCCATGCCTGCCTTAAAATAACTGGTCTTATTGATCGGTTTGCTGTAGTTGATGCCAGAAACAAACATGTCGCTGCCAAAGTACTGGTCGCGGTCGGTGGCTCCGTAGCTTTCAAAGCCCGAGGTGTCGGTTTGGTTGCTGATTAAAATATCGATATCACTCACCCCAAACATGCCCCAAACGGCGACTTTGCCTCCGTTTTTTTGCGGAAAAGTCAGTCGAAAGGCTCCGTCTTGGTAGCGCGGAATCGCATTGGTTCCGAGGTTGATGTTGAGCGACTGAAAGAGGCTTAGCGTAGAATAGCGGTACACGGCCAAGAAGCTTGGAGCCCTGGCTCCTTTGCCAAGTGGCCCCTCGACCATGAGTTCGGTTCCGAGCAGGCCGAGCTGCGCGCTCCCTTCAAATTTTTGGTTGTTTCCGTCCCGCATTTGCAGGTCAAAGACACCCGCAATGGCATTGCCGTACTCGGCGGGCCAGGCTCCGGTGAAGAAGTCGGAGTTCGCAAGGAATTTGTTGTTTAGAATTGTCACTGGGCCTCCTCCAGTTCCAGGGATGCTGAAGTGGTTGGGGTTCGGAATGTTGATGCCCTCCATGCGGTAGAGCACGCCTGCCGGGGTGTTGCCGCGCACCACAAGGTCGTTGCGCTGGTCGTCGGAGCCCTGTACGCCCGCAAAGTTGGTCGCCATACGCGCGGGTTCGCCGCGGCTGCCCGCGTAGAGGTTGGTTTCTTCGACGCTGAACTGGCGCGCGCTCACCGAAGCCATCTCATTTTTAGCTTGGCCCGCAGCGGTTGCGGTCACGCTGACTTCGTCGAGGTTTAGGGCGGACTCGAGTAAACTAAACTGAAGCACGGCTTCTTTGGCCGAGTTCAATTCAACCGCTTGGCTTTTGGCCTCGTAGCCAAAAAGACTGGCCCCAACCGTTTGCCGACCAATGGGCACTTCGGCAAAGTAAAATTGACCGTTGGCATCGGTTGTAGTAGTCTTGCCGGCAATGCGCACCGCGCTGCCGGGCAAAGGAAACTTGCTGACAGCGTCAATTACGGTTCCGCGCACGGTTTGTGTTAGGACTTGACCGGTCATTTGCAGGCAAAGCATGGCAGTGCCAGCGATTAAAAGAAGCTTTTTAGGGAACATAGTGCAGCGAGTTAGTGATTTTGTGCCCTCAAACATAGGCATTAGCGTTTAGGTCTCATCTTTGCACCAAACATTTTTTACACCATGCCTATTAACACTGTGAAATTCGTTCAGGCCCTAGTTTTAATGGTTCTGTTCTGCCTGCCTATGGCGGCTCAGCGCACCTTCACGGCCAGTGGTCTACGACGCGTCTTCGGGCCGTTCTGCGCAGACCAATGCTTATGGATTCTACAGCCTACAGGTACAAGGAGATTCCGCTAAAATTCAAGCGAGCTACCCCACCTATGCTCCTTTGCTGCGGAGCATTCGCTACGCATCGAGCGGAGTGCGGTCTGACTTTGATCTGCAGTCCCTCGACGTCACGTTGAGTGAGGTAGAGGTGAGCGCCAACCGCCCAATTCAAGAAGAGGTGCAAATGAGCACCGTTTCGCTCAGCATGAAGACGGTCAAAAACCTTCCGGTCTTGCTGGGCGAAACCGATATTCTCAAATTAATTCAGTTATTGCCCGGCGTGCAGAGTGGCACTGAGGGCACTTCCGGTTTTTATGTGCGCGGCGGCGGTCCCGACCAGAACCTCATGCTCATCGACGGGGTGCCCGTGTACAACGTCAACCACCTCTTTGGTTTTTTTAGTGTTTTTAACTCCGACGCCATTAATTCAGTGGATTTAATTAAGGGCGGATTTCCCGCGAACTTCGGCGGCCGCCTGTCCAGCGTGCTCGACGTGCGCATGAAGGAGGGGAACCGCAAAGAATGGAAGGCTACCGGTGCCCTTGGATTGATTTCAAGCCGGCTGACCGTGGAGGGTCCGCTATGGAAGGATAAGACCTCGGTGCTTCTGAGCGCCCGCCGCACCTACCTCGACGTGCTGGCCCAGCCGATTATCGCCGCCCAGAGCCCAAGCACCCGAGGCGGATACTACTTCTACGACCTCAATGGCAAAATCAACCACCAAATCAACCGCAACCATCAGGTTTACTTGAGTTATTATCAAGGCCTTGACGAGGCCTATGCCCGCACCAGCGACGTCTACGAATTCAATGGAACACGGTTCACCAATTCGATCGACAATTCCCTGAATTGGGGCAATAACATTGCAACGGCGCGATGGTCTTGGGTGATTAGTCCTAGGTTATTTTCTAATGCAACGGCGACCTACAGCCGCTACCGCTTTGTCACCGACATAAAGGGCGAAGACCGCGAAGAGGCTATGGGCAGCACCTATGTCAATCGGTACGGAATATCCTACTTGAGCTCTATTGAAGACGTGGGCGGACGCTGGGATTTTGAATACAAGTACGCCGCAAATACCTCATTTAAGTGGGGTGCGAGCGTGACCCAGCACGCTTTTGAGCCCGGCGTAAGCAGCTTGCAGTTTAGCGACGGCGGAGTGTCCTTGGATACTTCCTTTGGGTCCATTCGCCAAAATGCCCTCGACAATGTGGTCTATGGATTAATCGATGCCACCCTCAGCGATCGACTGCGGGTAAATATCGGCGTGCACGCCAATAATTTTGCGGTCGGAACCAAGAACTACTTAAGTGTTCAGCCTCGGTTCTCCGCCCGCTATTTGGTGAGCGAGAAGGGTTCTTTTAAATGGAGTTACGTGCAGATGGCCCAGTTCATGCACCTTTTGGCGAACCAAACCATTGGTCTACCTACCGACCTATGGGTTCCGGCTACCGAAAACATTCGTCCGCAAGAGTCTTGGCAGACCGCCGCGGGTTATGCCCATAATTTGGGGAAGGGTTGGGAGCTGAGTGTAGAGGCCTACTACAAAGACATGCAGAATCTGATTGAGTACAAAGAGGGGGCAACCTTTTTCTTGGGATTCAGCGACTGGCAAACCAAGGTTACCACCGGCCGTGGATGGGCTAATGGCGCAGAGTTTCTTTTGGAGAAAAAGACGGGAAGTACCACCGGTTGGGTTGGCTACACGCTTGCCAAGACCACCCGTCAGTTTGCCGAGTTGAATTTTGGCAATCCTTTTCCCTATACCTACGACCGGCGTCACGACATGAGTGTGGTACTGAATCACGCATTCAACGATCGAGTTTCGTTTGGGGCGGTGTTTGTTTACGGTACAGGCCGCGCGGTAACCCTTGCCACGCGCAAGCTTTTTGCTCGTCCTCAAGACGCTTTTGACGGTTCGTGGCTTCAGACCGTGGAGTCGGTGGACGGCAGAAACGGCTTTAGAGAGCCGGCCTACCACCGAGCGGACTTTTCGCTGACCATTAAGAGTCCGAGTCGCTGGGGTGAGGGCGCATGGCAGTTTGGCCTGTACAACGCTTACAACCGCATTAATATTTTTTATATGGACTTTGGTTACGACGACAACAACCGCAGGGTGCTCAAGGGTTACGGCCTGTTTCCCTTGATTCCGTCGGTCTCTTACTCTTTTGAATTTTGATTATGAAGAAGTTTGCCGCTGCCTGTGCATTGCTTGTTTTTTGGACCTCTTGCGAGCGTATTATTCCCTTTGACCCCGAGGATTCCGATCCTGTTTTGGTGCTTTACGCAGACTTGAATCCGAATCTAAGCCTTAGGGCGCACCTTAGCCGCAGTGTGGGAATACTGGATCAGGGCGATCCCCAGCGCATCAGTGATGCCGTCGTTTGGATAGAGGACTCTGCAGGGCTTGCATTAGATACGCTGACTCCAGACCCTCTGGAAGCAGGTTACTACCATTCGCCTCTAAAGCCTAGCGCTGGTCAAGGCTACACGGTCAAGGCCTCATGGGCTGAACTGCCGGTCGTGAGTGGCTTTGCCCGCCCTATGGCCTTGTCGGGAGACTTCCGCATGGACTCCATTGGCTTTAGTCCGGGCAACGGAATGTTTGTAACCCCGCACTTGATTTACCGAGTTTCAATAGACGACAACGGGGTGCCAGGGTATTATCGTCTTGAATTTTATGAAGACCAAAACGATACGGCATCGGGGCAGCAAGTTATTTTTTCGGGCACCGACGACCCCATGGTCAGCCAACCCGTTTTTGGGGGCAACTTTGGTGGCGGAATCAGTTTTGATAATGCCCTCTTTTTGGGTCAAAAGCGCGATTTGGTGGTCCGGGTTTACAAGTGGTCCCTCACGTCGCCCACCAAGATGAAGGTTTCAAAGGTTGACGAGGCCTCTGAGAGGTACCGGCGCTCCTTTGAAAATGCACAAAACAGCGGCGGACCATTCACCCAACCCGTCCCCATTTACAGCAACGTGCAGGGCGGTTTCGGCCTGGTTGGTGGCGAAGGCCACCTTTGGATTCGTCCCTAGCTGCAAAGAGCTGCGCGGGCAGGCCAATGAGCCATTCCCGCGGGCCGTATTAGCTAATTAAATTCTTAAACCAGGCGATTATTCCCTGACCAGCGTTTGGCTCTGCGTGGGCAAGCTCTTTGGAACCCTGCGTCTTAAGCGCACTGGGGCAGACAAAGGCGCCGGTTTCAAGCCCAGGAGTATCCTTGATTGCCGCAAAGCCTCCAACCACGTCAACGAGGTCGTGAATGCCTCGACTCTTGAGTACCGAGGCATAAATCATGGAGCGGTAGCCGCCTGCACAGTGAATGTGCATGGTTTGTCCGAGGGGCAGTTCGCTGAATTTAGCGTTGAGGTCGTCGAGAGCAATGTTCTTGGCTTGTGGAAGGTTTTGCGCAGTCCATTCTCCCTCTTTGCGGGCATCCACAATGCTGAGGTTGGGATTCTCCGCAAGCCGCTTGGCCAATTCCGACGCAGTAATGCGGTGAACCTGATCCGTCTCCAAGGAATTCGCCATCCAAGCATCCATGCCGCCTTCTAGATAACCCAGAACGCGGTCGTAGCCCACGCGGGAGAGGCGCGTGATGACTTCGTCTTCTCGGCCCTTCTCGCAAACCAGCATGATTGTTTGGTCGGTGGGAATCAGGGAACCAACCCATGGAGCAAACTGCCCGTCGATTCCTATGTTAATCGACCCGGGTATGTGGTTTGCCGCAAAAGCATCAGGGCTTCGAGTGTCGAGCACAAGAGCTCCCATCTCACCCACCATAGCCTTGAATGCAATGCTGTCAAATGCTTTGGAGGCTAATGCCAGCACCTCTTCAGCGCCAAGAATTGTCTTTTTGTTCATCGCCACGTTCATTGGGAAGTAGGCGGGAGCATCGGCTAATCCGTCGGTTACTTCATCAATGAACTCCTTGCGGGTCATGTTGGCGCGCAGCGCATAGTTGGTTGCTAGCTGCTCCTTGAGGGTACCAACGGTCTCTTTGCTTAGGTTTTTTCCGCAGGCCGAACCAGCTCCATGCCCCGGATAAATAGTAATGCTAGGGGGCAGGGTCATAATCTTGGCCCTCAGGGAATCAAAAAGGATTCCCGCCAGCTCTTCTTGGGTCATGCTTGCGGCTTTTTGAACCAAGTCCGGTCGCCCTACGTCGCCCAAAAACAAGGTGTCACCGGTAAAGACGGCCACCTCTTCGCCGGCCTTGTTGCGGAGTAGGTAGCAGGTAGATTCCATAGTATGTCCGGGGGTGTGCACCACCTCAATGCTCGCAGTTCCAACCTTGAGGATCTCGCCGTCATGGGCAATATGGGCTTCAAATTCTGGGTTGGCATTGGGGCCGAAGACTATGGGAGCGCCGGTGGCCTTAGACAGCGCAACGTGCCCTGAGACAAAGTCTGCGTGAAAGTGGGTCTCAAGAATGTACTTGATGCTTAGGCCCATGGCCTCGGCTCGGTCCAAGTAGGGCCTTGTTTCTCTTAGGGGATCTATAACTATAGCCTCTCCTTCGCACGAAATGAAGTAGGCACCCTGGGCCAGACAACCGGTGTAAATCTGTTCTACGTTTAGGGCTGAGTTCAAAGCAGTCAAGGTATTAGGTTAAGAGTAAAAATTCGTTCTGTTAAAATTAGGACGCCCATGGTGAGTACAAACCAGCCGAAGGCTTTTTGCAGTAGACTGGAGGCAATTCTTTTCGTCAAGGCAGCTCCAAAAATCATACCTACAATGGCAATGGACGTCACACTCAGCAAAAGGGTCCAGTTGGCGTCTAAATGTTCTAGGTCTCCGGTAAATCCGATAAGCGACTTAAATGCAATTATGGTAAGGGATGTTCCAATGGCAACCTTCATTTCTAGGCCTGCAACCAGTACCAGGGCTGGGACGATTAAAAATCCGCCTCCTGCACCCACGAGCCCGGTAAGCAAGCCAACTCCAAGGCCCTCGGCGAGAACCACGGCTATTTTTGCGACGGGGCTAAGGCCTTCTTTAACGGAATTTTGGGACTTTTTCTGGGGTCCCTTTATCATGCTGATTGAGGCCCAGACCATGAGAGCCGCAAACAGAAGCATGAGTGCAGTACCCTTGCCGAGGGCAAAACTGCCTGCAGACCAGATGGGGTCCGGAATGGCGGGCATCACAACGCTGCGGGTGAAGTAGACGGCCGCAATTGAGGGAAGTCCGAACCAAAGAGCCGTTTTAAAGTCAATTTCGCCGGCCCTCGCCTTGGGTATGATGCTCGCAAGGGCCGTGGCTCCAACGATGAATAGGGAGTAGGCGGTGGCCTCTACGGCGCTAACTCCAAAGAGGTAGACCAGTACCGGCAGGGTTAGAATGGAACCCCCTCCGCCAAGGAGACCAAGTACCAATCCAATGAGCAGTGATGCGAGGTATGCGAGCAGGGTCATGGCAGTAAAGTTCGGGCTTTTTGCAGGTCTTGCAGAAACACAAACTATTAATTTTTGGCAGAACGTAGGTTAGGTCGTAATGGGTCATAGTATGTTAATTTTGAAGTTCTCTACACCAGCAGATTTTTAACACACCTATGCATTGATGCAGAATTCACCGCAAAACTCCGCAGTTCTAGTGCTCGCTTGGCCAGAGGTTACTGCGCGTAGCGACGAGGGAATTATGAAGTTCCTTAAAAGCATAGGTTTAGTAAAAAATCTCAACTCTCGGGTAGGTCATGCTGCCATGATTATTGCCAAGGATGATTCCTTGGATTACTACGACTTCGGTCGGTACATAAGTCCGCGTCGAATGGGTCGCATCCGCTCAGGAGAGACTGACCCTGGTCTTATACTCAAGACCATCCCGCTATGGTCGCCCTTAGGTGTCTTAGAAAATGCTGACGAAGTTTGTCGTGAGTTGGAATCTAAATCAGACCTCACCCACGGCGAAGGCCTGCTGCAAATGAGTATTTTCTATGCTGCAAATGCTGAATTAGTGGAGGCCAAGGCGAAGCAAATGCAGTACAGCGGGCTTATCGGGTACCATGGCCTTGACCCGGAGCAAACGAATTGTGCTCGGTTTGTGCAAACTGCCATTTTGGCTGGCGTTGGTCATGAGCCGCGGTACTACAAGCGCTTTAAGCGGCCAATTACTTACTTAGCCCCAACACCATTCTTTAATGTGCTCGCTGCCGCCGGTGCGGACTTTGGCTATATTGAGTGGAGGAAGGGGCAAGGAGTGGCTAAAAAGGATCCGCTCCACCGAGCCGTTTGGGATATAACCGCTAAAATACTTGCCTCGACCAGCCGGAGTAAGACGGCTGAGGTCAAGGATGATTCCGTAGTCGGCAACTTAATGGCACCGGTTCAGCGGCCTGCGTCGGTGCCCGACCACGCTCATTATTTGGGCGGGATTGGAGAGGGTGCATGGTACACGCTTGGCCCTGCTGCGCCACAAATTTTGGGGTCTGATCGCTATTTTAGAAATGGTGGATTGGACTACCAGGCGCAGTACCGCAGCGAAGAAACTCTGGTTAGGCAGATTCAAGACGCCGAAGCGCGCTTGGTGCACGACAGCCATTATGCCTGGCTCACTATTGAACAAACTAATGGAATGAGGCACCGGGCTTACCGGACCAAGGAATGATTAACGATTGGATTTTATCGGGCTGCGACGAGCGCATAGCGCTACGCCCTGAAACAGACGCAAACCAGTACCACTTAAACCCTACCAAGTTTGAGGGCTTGCTTATGCGGGGGTCCTGCACCTGCGGCACGCTCACGCCAGACGGATTTAAAACGGCTCAACGGTTTGCACAAGAATACCATACAAGCGACGACCGTCGCTGGATTCAGGAGCAAACAGTCCGATTGAGGGCGCTTTTTGACAGCGAATCAAGTAGTGACTTCGACGTGTACTACGGACCTTCGGGGAGCGACATGATGTACTGGCCTCTGCTGATGCAATCCATGCTTTACCCGGGTAAGACGATTACCAACATCGTGAGTTGCCCTGAAGAGTTGGGTTCTGGGTCTATTTTGGCCGCTCAGGGTAAGTACTACGCAAGCACGAATCAGTTTGGAGAAGAGGTACCCAAGGGAGACGTGGTCGAGAATTCGCTCCATATCGAGGTTTGTTTCTTGCCGGCTCGCGAAGAGAGCGGACACATCTCTGACCGCAAGCAAGCCATTCGCGACATCATCGCCCAACGACCAGGGCAGCCCATTATCGGCAACCTCGTTTTTGGGTCAAAGTCCGGAATCAAGGACGATTTGGACATTATCGATGAGTTTAAAGAGGGGGTGATGTGGGTTGTAGATCTTTGCCAGTTCCGCAATCATGTTGGGTTAGTCCAAGCACTGCTGTCTAAGGGGGTGCTTCTTATGGTTACCGGCTCTAAGTTTTTTCAGGCTCCGCCATTTTGCGGAGCATTGCTGGTGCCCAAGTTGTGGACCAGGATGCTCAAGGACAAGCCAGCCGACCACTTAAGTGCATACAGCT
Source organism: Bacteroidota bacterium (assembly GCA_041192685.1). GTDB lineage: Bacteria > Bacteroidota > Bacteroidia > Flavobacteriales > Schleiferiaceae > TMED14. The sequence goes on from JBEEMM010000010.1 coordinate 26,185, forward strand.
CCTTGTTTGCCGCGGCGGATGCTCCTGACGGCCTCCCCCAGCTTCAAAAAATTTGGCCGGAGTTTGCAAACATTGGCCTCCGCCTGCGCTGGGAGATTGCCCTCGACGAGATGGAGGCTTTTTTGCGCTACAGTCCAGACGAAACCGACGCACTTATTAGACGATGGAATCGGGTTGTGATTGGTCGTTTGGCCCTTAACGACCGATTTGGAATGATGCCCGACATGGAGCTTACCAACGACAGCATCATTTCGTTCACCGTATCGTCCGGAGGCCAGGAGTTGGGCTACGACGAGCTCAAATTGCTCTTTGATACCCTAGTCCTTAGCAAGCTTGGGGGCTTTGTGGGCTTTGACCGGGTATTTTTAGGGCAACCTGTTCGGTACGGATCACGTTCCTTCATTCGCCTTGCCCTGGGCTCGTATTCGATACGGAGGATGCTCGGACCAAAGGGATTTGACCCCTTTAACGACCTCAGACTCGTCGATTTGATCGATGAAAAAGTTAGGGAATTGTTTGACGCCCAATGAAGCATCCACTTCATGAGGAGGCGCTTTGGGCCGCCAATCA
>JBEEMM010000011.1:0-21316 GCA_041192685.1 Bacteroidota bacterium
GCCCAATTTTTTAGCGCGGACTCGTCAAAGAATTTGTTTACCGAAGAACTCGGCAGGCCCTGCTCGTCGAGGCGCATCCAAATAAGACCGGTCATGCCGAGTTGGGGGCGCTTGACGAAGTCGGTTAGGGCATCGAGTTGCTTGCGGCTGTAGGTTCCGCAGCCCTTGGCATTAAGACCTACCACAAGCTCTGCCTGGTCAAAAACTGGGAATCCCTGGCCCTTGACTATGTCAGTGAGTTCGACGAATTCCATTCCAAATCGAATGTCGGGCTTGTCGTTGCCGTATCGCCTCATCGCCTCGTCGTAGGTCATGCGGGGCACTTCCGTGAGCTTGACACCGTGCACTTCACTCAAAACGTGGCGCAGCAGGCCTTCAAAAGTGTTTAAAATGTCTTCTTGCTCGACAAAGGCCATCTCGCAGTCAATCTGCGTGAATTCTGGCTGGCGGTCGGCTCGCAAATCCTCGTCCCTAAAGCAGCGCACGATTTGGTAGTAGCGGTCCATTCCGGCCACCATGAGCAGCTGCTTGAAGGTCTGCGGCGACTGCGGAAGCGCATAAAACTGGTTTTGATTCAGACGCGAGGGCACCACAAAGTCGCGGGCCCCTTCGGGCGTCGACTTAATTAAAAACGGAGTTTCTACGTCGACAAATCCGAGGTTATCAAGGTAGCTGCGCACCGAGCGGTTGATGCGGTGGCGCAAGAGGAGGTTGTTGCGCACCGGAGCCCGTCGAATGTCAAGGTAGCGGTACTTCATGCGCAGTTCCTCGCCCCCGTCGGTATCGTCTTCGATGGTAAAGGGCGGAGTGGCCGAGGCATTGAGCAGGACCAGCTCATGCACCCTTAGTTCAATGTCGCCGGTAGCCATGTTGGGATTCTTGTTCTCGCGCTCCACCACGGTTCCGCGGGCTTGAATCACGAATTCGCGGTTGAGCTTTCGCGCCTCTGCGAGGCGCTCTGGGTCAAGCAACTCATTAAAGCTCAGTTGCGTAATTCCATATCGGTCGCGCAAATCGATGAAGGACATGCCCCCTAGATCGCGCCTGCGCTGAACCCAACCAGCAAGCGTAACGGTTTGACCCACGTGGTCCAGGCGAATCTCGCCGCAAGAGTGACTTCGGAACATAGTTTCAAAGGTAACGCAGCGCCTTAAGTCAGGCCGTATTTTTACCGAATGACCTCCAGCCCAGCATCGCCCGAAGACGACGTTCGCTTCATGCGCCTTGCCCTGCAAGAAGCCATCAAGGCTATGGAGCAGGACGAGGTTCCGGTCGGGGCCGTCGTGGTCTGGCAAAACCGGGTCATTGCTCGCGGCCACAACCTTACCGAGCGCCTGCACGACGTTACCGCTCATGCCGAAATGCAGGCAATAACCGCTGCTTCGCACGATTTGGCCACCAAGTACCTGCCCGACTGCACCCTCTACGTTACCCTGGAGCCCTGCACCATGTGCGCCGGAGCCCTCTTTTGGACCCAAATGGGCCGCGTAGTCTACGGGGCCAGCGACGAGAAGCGCGGATTCCGCAGCATGGGGGGCCAACTGCACCCAAAAACGAAGCTCAGCACCGGAATCGAGGCCGAGCTCTGCGGCGACCTGCTCACTGAATTCTTTCGATCCAAGCGCAAAAAATGAAGCTGTACACCATTGACACCGGCTTTTTTAAGCTCGACGGCGGCGCCATGTTTGGCGTGGTTCCCAAGGCACTTTGGGAGCGTACTAATCCGGCCGACTCCCAAAACCTTTGTACCTGGGCCATGCGCTGCCTCTTGGTAGAAGATGGCGATCGCCTCACCCTAATCGATGCCGGCATCGGAGGCAAGCAAGACCCCAAGTTCTTTAGCCACTACCATCTTCATGGCGACGCATCGCTCGACCAAAGCTTGGCCAAACAGGGCTTTCACCGCAGCGACATCACCGACGTCTTTTTGACGCATTTGCACTTTGATCACGTGGGCGGAGCTGTGGAGCGCCAGGGCGACCAGCTGCGTCCGGCCTTTGCCAAGGCCCGCTACTGGACGCATTCCCGCCATTGGGAATGGGCCACTAAGCCTAATCCGCGCGAAAAGGCGAGCTTCTTGAGCGAAAACATTATGCCCCTCTTGGAATCGGGACAGCTCCATTTTATCGATGGAGATTCCGCTCGAATTACCACTCCACTGGGCTTTGATGCCTTTGTCGCCAACGGCCACACCGATGCCCAAATGTGTCCTATTCTCGACCACGGCGGCCAAACACTGGTCTACATGGCCGACCTGCTCCCCTCGGTGGGCCACATTCCGCTGCCCTACGTGATGGGCTACGATACCCGCCCGCTGCTGACCCTCGAAGAGAAGGCGCGCATCCTGAACGAAGCCGCCGACCGCGGCTACCTGCTCTTTCTCGAGCACGACCCACTTAACGAAGTGGCTATTTTGACCCAGACCGAGAAGGGTCCGCGATTGGCCGAAGTCCAAAAACTGTAATTTCACCGTACTATGAAGAAGTTTTTTCCCTTAGCACTCGTCCTAACCATTGGCTTAAGCAGCGCCTCGGCCCAGACGGGCTATTGGCAGCAGTCCCTGCGCTACCAAATGGACGTGGACCTCGATCACAATGAGCACCGCCTAGAAGGCAAAATGCGCCTCGAGTACACCAACAACAGCCCCGACGCGCTCGACGAAATCTTCATGCACCTTTACTGGAACGCCTTTCAGCCGGGCAGCATGATGAGCAACATGGCCAATATTCCGACCCAGTTCAAAGACAAGGCCATCGGAACCAAAATTGAAGAGCTCAAGCCCTACGAAGAAGGGGAACAAATTGTGAGGGTCGTCAAGCACAACGGGCGCGAGGTGGCCTTTGACGTGCAGCAAACCATCCTGCACGCGCGGCTCAGCGAGCCGATTGCCCCCGATTCCCGTCGTCATCGAGCGCGCAGGCCGCAATAACAAAGAGGGCGTCGACTACAGCTTCACGCAGTGGTACCCCAAAATGTGCGTGTACGATCGCGACGGATGGCATCCGGACCTCTATGTGGCTCGCGAGTTTTATGGCGATTTTGGTCGATTTGAGGTCAACATTACCGCCGACGCGAGCTTCGTTTTGGGCGGAACCGGCGTCCTTCAAAACCCCACTGAAATCGGCCACGGCTACTCTGACACGCCGGTCAAGCACAAGAAAAAATCGCGCATCACCTGGCGATTCGCGGCCGACAACGTGCACGATTTTGCCTGGACCGCGGACCGGGAATACCGGCACCAGCGCTTCACCCTGCCTTCGGGAACCGAGATTCACTACTTCTACCTGCCCGACGCAAAATCAACAATGATGTACGAGAACGAGCGCTTTAGGGCCGACATCGCGGCCTACTTCGCCTTCATGAATGAGCGCTTCGGACCCTATCTCTGGCCCCAATTCAGCGTGATCCAAGGCGGAGAAGGGGCTATGGAGTACCCCATGGCAACCATAATGGAATCCCAAGGCAAGGAGTACCTCGGAACCTTTGCTACGGTTGCCCACGAGGGCTCCCACATGTGGTTTTATGGTATGCTGGCTACCGACGAGCAGCGCTACCACTGGATGGACGAGGGCTTCACCAGCTTTGCCGAAGACGAGGTAATGAACGTCCTCTCGGGCGAAAACAAGCCCAACGCGCACGAGGGTTACCTAGGCACCTTTGCGAAGCGGGCTGCAAAGGCCTCTTGGCGTGAGCCGGCCAGCACTCCGGCCAACTACTTTGACGGCAAGTTCCCCTACCAAATGGCGGCCTACATGATGGGTTCGCTCTACCTCGTGCAGCTGCGCGGAATCGTCGGCGACGAGGCATTTTGGCGCATCATGCGTCGCTACCATGCGGAGTGGAGCTTCAAGCATCCGCGCCCCGAAGACTTTGTGCGCATCGCCGAACGCGAGTCGGGAATGGTGCTTGACTGGTACCACGACCAATGGATTAACACGACCAAGTACCCCGACGTGGGCATTGACAGCGTCTGGAGCGACAACGTGGCCCTGACCTATTTGCGCCTTGAGCGCCGCGGATCCATGGCCATGCCCGTGGACGTAAAGGTGACTTATGAAAGCGGAGCCAGCATGACCTACACGATTCCTCTTTTGGAGCAGCAGGGCCACAAGACCGATCCCCTTTTGGTGCTGGCAGGCCCCTGGAATTTTACCCAAAAGACCTTCACCTTGACCATTGAGACGCCGCTCAAGGGCATTCGCTCCATCGAAGTCGACCCGGGCCACTGGACTGCCGACGTCAACCGCGACGACAACGTTTGGCCCAAGCCAGCTGCTAGCAACTAGTTGCCAGCTGCTAACTTGACGTTCAGACCCAGCATCAGCTGCGTTCCGGCCATCGGGTACACGAAGTTTTCGTCGGTGCGGACTCCGTCGTAGAGGTAGCCCCAGGTATAGCCGTTGGGCGCGTACGGACGGCCCAAGAGGTTTATGGCGTCGAGCCTCCATTCCACGAGTCCACGGGTCCAGCGCAACGTGGCGTCCACGGTGCGGTAGGGGTCGAGCGAGCGCTCCAGTGCGCCAGTGTTGTCGAGGTACTGGCGGCCCACGGCGTGCAGGGTGGCGCGGGCGCTCAATCCCTTGCGGGTCCACTCTACCCAGGTATTGCCCATGGCCTCGGGAGACAGGGCAATCGGACTGTTAGTGTGGGTGGTGCGCACCTCTCTGAAGTCCAGGTAGTCGTAGAGCACTTCCTCGAACTCGGCGATGCGGTTGCGGCTCAATGTGGCGTTTGCGCCCAAGAGCCAAGATTTAGTGGGAGTCCAAATCGTCGCAAGTTCTAGTCCGCGGCGGTGGCTGCGGTCCACATTGGTGCGGATAAGGGCACCAACGTCGTTGAGGGCGCCCGTGGGAACCAGCTGGTCCTGGTACTCCATCAGATAGAGGTTGGCCTCGGCCCAAAATCGGCTGCTGCGCTTCTCGATTCCGAACTCCAAGTCGGTGACGCGCTCGGGGCGGGGTGCGACGGCGTTGTCAATAAAGTCCGAGCGGATGGGCTCGCGGTTGGCTATGGCTACTGACCCGCGGCCCGTCCAGCCCTGAGGGCCGCGGTAGGCGACGCCGGCCTTAGGGTTAAAAAAGACGTAGTTTGTGTCAAAATTGTAGGCTTTTTGGTCGACGTCGGTTCCCGAGCCGAAATACTCCATACTTCGCAGCTGCAGATCGGCCATAAAGTCCAGCCTTCCGAGGCGGTATTCGCCACGGGCAAAACCCGAGAACTCTCCCTTGAAGCTGTTCCCGTGGTAGAACTGGTGGTCGCTGGCCGAATTAGTGGCCAGTGGACCGTCCCAGGTCTGAGCGCTGCCGTCGAGGCCACCAAGCGGATTGAAGCGCAGCCAGGGCAGGGTGCCGAAGTGGTCGCCTGCGTAGGCGAGCATGGTTCCGCCCAGGCTTAAATTCAGGCCTTCGCCGCGGTACTGCAGCATGGTGGCTTGACCAAAGCTCAGGTTGTCGAGCCAGCGACGGCGAACGCCCTCAGAACCAAATATCTGCAAGTCATCTTTGACGAGGCTGGGCAATGCCAGTGACGCAAAGGTCATGTAGTCCTTGTACTGCTCAAAGTATCCGCGCCCCGTGACCACGTACACGGTCTGCGTCAAAAACCAGCGCTTGCTCAGCATTGCCGTGAGCATGCTTTGGTAGTGGCGCTGCGTGTACTGGTCGATTTCGTTCGCGTAGCGGTAGTAGTTGTAGGTCGTATTGCCGCTGCTAACCAGGTTTATGGCGTCGGCGGAATCGAGTCCGTTCCGGGCAATGTAGTCGGATACCCCCAGCGCATCTTCACGAAATTTGGATTCCGGTATGCCATACCAGGCCTGCTGGGTTCGCTCGCTGCCCGCAAAATGCAGAAGCCTCCAGGTGAGGTTTTGGTAGCGGTACTGTGCCCCAAAGAGGTAGCTCTGCAGTTGGCTTGCAGAGCGATCGATCATTCCGTCGCTTCGCATCGCCGTGGCTCGACCGGTGGTGGACCAACGCTTGGAAGCCCCTAAAAGTCCGCTATGAAATGCGTAGCTGATGCGTGCAGAGCCAAAAGACCCGAGGGTGGACGTCAGCTGGTGGCTGGCAGAATCGTCGGGTACTCCGACCTCAAACGAGAGTGAGGCCCCGAAGGCTCCGCTGCCCAAGGTCGACGTGCCCACGCCGCGCTGGACCACCAAAGAGTTGGCGTTCAGGCCAAGGTCCGGAGTGTTCACCCAAAAAACACCGTGCGATTCGGGGTCGTTAAGGGCCACGTTATTGACGGTTACGTTAATGCGCGTTTGGTCCATCCCTCGAAATCGCAAGTAGCTGTATCCAAAACCATTGCCTGCGTCACTCGAAGCGGTAAACGAGGGCAGGCCCTGAAGCAAAAACGGAATATCGCGCCCCACATTTTGCTTGGCGAGGTCAGCGGGCTTCAGCCGCAGTTGGGGCATCGGAACCGCTGTTCCCGGCCGGCTCGCCACCAGCGAAACCTCGTTGAGCGTCGCGGTGCGCAGGCTGTCGTAGACCGCAGGCGTGGTTTTTTTGGTAATCCATTGAGCCTGGGCTGCGGGCAGGGACAGCATCAGGCTGGCCAGCAGAAAAATTGAGGACGCGTTGCGCATAACAGAGGTGTTTAAACGTTCAATGTGCACAGAAATGCCCGCTTTGCAAGCGGCTTTGCGACTTCCTTGGCGGCATAACCCGCCCAGGTTCTAGGGTTTCATCTCAGCCGGTTCTCATCGCCGGCACCCCTGTGCTGGGGCTAAGGTAGTATACCGAGGGCGTCTAAAGCGCGCAGGGCGTTCATTGTTCGGGCGGAACCCTGACCCGAAACCAAGGCATAAGGTTTGGCTTCTTTTTCTAAAAACTCTTTATGCAGTTCAAAATGCCTTTGGCGGTCGGCTTCGCGCGGGTATTCTCGCAGTGGATCGGCAGCCCAAGCGAGGTCGGGCATGCACAGAAGGTAGAGGTCGCCCTCAAGCGGCATGGCCTCAATTTCGGGAGATGGCCTTCTGTATTTTTCGAGAAACCAGATGCGGTAGGTGAGCAGGTCGGTGTCGTCAAATACAAGGTTAAGGCTTGATTCGGCGAGTTCTTGAGAATGCTGGGCTTGAAGTCTTGCCATGCACAGAAGGTCCTTTGGCTCATAGTCCGCCCCATGCTCGGCGAGGTACTCGCGGGCCACTTCGGTCGTCCAAAGCGTGCTAAAGTGCCGGGCAAGCCTTGCGGTTAGAAGGCTTTTCCCCGAACTTTCGGGCCCGGTAACCACAATGCGCAGGGGTTTGCGAAGGGCAATTACTACCTGGTCTTGGTCCATTTTAAACGATTCCAGCGCATAGCGCTTGCGGCCACGGGTGCAGAATGCCTGCCGGAGCCCCTGAACCTCAATTTCGCGCCGCCAGTCAAGCCCCGCCTGCCCCGCTGCTTTGTACACGGCTTCTTTGGCGCCCCAAATCAAAGGCTCTTCAAATTTGCGGCATTCGCGCTCGCTGGCAACCCGCTTGATGACCTTGCTCAGCTGCGATCGTGGTCCTTCGACGTCGATTCCCACTTCGAGAAGGGGATGGTAGGCGACCATGGCCCAGCTCCCACCATGCGAGAGGCTGATGAATCCCTTCGGAAGCAGGGGCCGGTCTCCCTCGTAGCTTAAATCCTTGATTTGCCAGGAACTTTTCTGAAGCGCGCCCGACAGGGCAATCCTCGCGGCCAAGAAGGCGGTCCGCCTTGGTCCGCCCTGCATGGCAAGCCATCGGGCATGGTCCGCAGGCGAGAAAAACGCCGACCAATCGCGTTCTGTGTCCTCAAAAACAGCGGCTTGCTGCAGCGAAATCCGCGCAATGCACAGGCCAAAATGACCGATTTCGGCAACCTCAGTCCCCTGGATTTTATTATCTTTGCCGCTCCAAATAAACTTCATTATGCCTACCACTACTTCTACCAACTACGTGCCCTACAAAGTAAAGGATATGTCCCTTGCCGAATGGGGACGCAAAGAAATTACCCTTGCCGAGGCAGAAATGCCCGGATTGATGGCCCTTCGCAAGGAGTACGGCGTCAGCAAGCCCCTCAGTGGTGCTCGCGTTGCAGGCTGCTTGCACATGACCATTCAGACGGCTGTGCTGATTGAGACGCTGGTGGAGCTGGGCGCTGAGGTGACCTGGTCTTCGTGCAATATTTTCTCGACTCAAGACCACGCTGCTGCTGCTATTGCTGCCACGGGAATCAGCGTGTATGCCTGGAAGGGTATGACCGAAGAAGAATTTGATTGGTGCATCGAGCAGACCCTGTTTTTTGGCGAGGGCAAGCATCCCCTCAACATGATTCTTGACGACGGCGGCGACCTGACCAACATGGTTCTTGATCGCTACCCAGAGCTGGTTGCCGGTATTGGCGGAATTTCTGAAGAAACTACCACGGGCGTGCACCGCCTCTACGAGCGCATGATTGCCGGTACCCTTCCATTGCCTGCCATCAACGTGAACGATTCCGTCACCAAGTCGAAGTTTGACAACAAGTACGGCTGCAAGGAGTCCGCAGTAGACGCGGTACGCCGCGCTACGGACCTCATGATGGCCGGTAAGGTTGTGGTGGTTGCAGGCTACGGCGACGTGGGCAAGGGCACTGCCGCTTCGTTCCGAGGCGCTGGTGCACGCGTAATCGTCACCGAGATTGACCCAATTTGTGCGCTTCAGGCCGCGATGGACGGCTACGAGGTCAAGAGGATGGACAGTTCTATTCCCCGCGCGAACATCGTGTGCACGGCAACCGGAAACAAGAATATTGTAACCGAGCGCCACTTTCGCCTAATGAAAGACAAGACGGTGGTTTGCAACATTGGTCACTTTGACAACGAGATCGACATGGCTTGGTTGAACACGAACTACGGCCACACCAAGTCTGAGATCAAGCCTCAGGTTGACCTCTACAATATTGAAGGCAACGACATTATTGTACTCGCCGAGGGCCGTCTGGTGAATTTGGGTTGCGCCACGGGCCATCCCTCTTTTGTTATGTCGAATTCCTTTACCAACCAGACGATTGCTCAAATCGAGCTGTACACCAACAAGGGCAAGTATGCCAACGAGGTGTTTACCCTGCCAAAGTACCTCGACGAGAAGGTTGCCTTCTTGCACCTGGATGCAATCGGCGTGGAGCTCGATGTGCTCAGCACAGACCAGGCATCCTACATTGGTGTTGAGGTTAAAGGCCCCTACAAGCCAGAGAACTACCGCTACTAGTTCGCCGAGTGCGATTCTAAGGAAACCCCGGCGCCCTGGTGCCGGGGTTTTTTGTTAGTAATTATTTGCTGTTTTGTTTTGCTCTAAGTAAACGGAATCAACGCGCTCGGTGAAGAGCTCGCATCCCTAACCCTCACGACCAAATAAAAAACCCCAACTGCCTGCACAGTCGGGGTCACCAGTAGCAAGAAACCAGCTACTTAAATACCGAATGCCTTTTTAATCGCATCCACTGAGTCGAGCTTTTCCCAAGTAAAGAGCTCAACCGTCATGGTCTTGGTTTCAATACCCTTGTCGGTAGGGCGTTTAAACTGCTTTTCTACGATTTGTGGAGTCCGCCCCATATGGCCGTAGGCCGCGGTTTCTGAGTAAATAGGACTGCGCAAACCAAACTTGGTTTCGATGCCGTAGGGGCGCAAATCAAACAACTTCTGCACGCGCTCCGAGATGGCTCCGTCCGTGAGTTTCTTGCCGTCTGTTCCGCGCACTGTAGCCGTTCCGTAGGTGTTCAGGTAGAAGCCAACTGGTTCGGCAACGCCAATCGCATAGGCAAGCTGCACTAAAACCTGCTTGGCAACGCCCGCAGCAACTAAGTTTTTAGCCACGTACCGCGCTGCGTAGGCCGCCGAACGGTCCACCTTAGAGGGGTCCTTGCCGCTGAAGGCTCCGCCTCCATGGGCTCCCTTGCCGCCGTAGGTATCCACAATAATCTTGCGGCCCGTCAAGCCCGTGTCTCCGTGGGGTCCGCCAATCACAAACTTGCCGGTGGGGTTAATCAAGTAGCGCACCTCGGCGGTGAACAGGCGCTGCACGCGACGCGGCAGTAGCTTTTTAATTCGCGGAATCAGGTAGCGCTTAATGTCGGCTGTAATGCGTTCCTGCATGGGCTTTTCGTCGGCAAAGTCGTCGTGCTGGGTCGAAATAACTACCGTATCAATGGCCTCAGGAACATTGCGGTCGCTGTAGCGAATCGTTACTTGGCTCTTGGCGTCGGGCCGCAAGTACTTCATTATTTTACCCTCCTTGCGGATGGCCGCAAGCTCCCGGAGCAGCAGGTGGCTGAGCTCCAGCGCAAGCGGCATGTAGGTATCGGTTTCGTCGGTGGCATAGCCAAACATAATGCCTTGGTCGCCAGCGCCTTGCTCTTCTTTAGACGCGCGGTCAACACCCTGGTTGATGTCGGGCGACTGCTCGTGAATCGCGCTGAATACCCCGCAAGAAGTCGCTTCAAACATGTACTCCGACTTGGTGTAGCCAATGCGGCGAATTACGTCGCGCGCAATTTCACCCGCATCAATGTAAGTCCGTGACTTTACCTCTCCGGCAAGCACCACCTGACCGGTGGTCACAAGGGTTTCGCAGGCCACCTTAGAATCGGGGTCAAAAGCTAAAAAGTGGTCGACGAGGGCGTCAGAAATTTGGTCTGCGATTTTGTCGGGGTGGCCCTCAGAAACAGACTCTGAAGTAAATAAATAACTCATTGCAACAGTGTTAACATGGTGCGGAGCGAACCTCGATTGCCTTCTCTATTATGCTACGCTGGATTTGCATCCACCGGTTTAGCATTTTTTTAGGTGGTTGCAATCGGACAAATCCCTCCACGTGCCGCAAAGGTAGGTTCTACAATCGTTGCGGCAAATTTGATTGTGAATTTGACCGGAAACGATACTTTTTTGATGCCGTTTGGCGCTTAACTTTGCAGCGCTTATCAAGAAAGACTGAGGGACGGGCCCGTTGAAGTCTTGGCAACCCCCTAATACAAGAGGGTGCCAACTCCCGCTACCGCAGCTGCATGGCTGAGGTAGGAAGATGAGCTTAAGACCTTCTCGGTCTTAAGGGTCTTTCGGCGTAAGCGCAACCAACGAGAAGGACTATGCACCAAATTCAAAAAATAGCCCGCGAGCGCATCCTCATACTGGATGGTGCAATGGGTTCTATGCTCCAGGACTACCGCCTTGACGAAGCCGGATACCGAGGTGCGCGCTTTGCGGATTGGCCCCATCCGCTCAAAGGCAACAACGACCTGCTCAACCTGAGCCAGCCGCAGATCGTAGAAGAAATTCACTCCAAGTACTTTGCCGCGGGCGCCGACATGGTCGAAACCAACACCTTCAACGCCCAGACCGTTTCTATGGCGGACTACGGAATGGAATCCTTGGTGCGCGAACTCAACCTCGCCGGAGCTCGACTTGCCCGCAAGGCCGCCGACGCCTACTCTACGCCCGACAAACCGCGCTTTGTCGCCGGTGCCATCGGACCAACCAACCGCACCCTAAGCCTGAGCCCCGACGTGAACCGCCCGGGCTTCCGCGCTATAAGCTTTGACGAACTAGCCACCGCCTACCAAGAACAGACCGAAGCCCTCATTGAGGGCGGAGTCGACGTGCTTCTCGTCGAAACCATTTTTGATACCCTCAACGCCAAGGCATGCCTCTATGCCATTCAAGACGCCTTTACTGCCACCGGCAAGGAACTGCCCATCATGATCAGCGGCACCATCACCGACGCCAGCGGACGCACCCTCAGCGGCCAAACCACCGAAGCCTTCTTGATCAGCATGAGCCACATGCCCTTGCTGAGCATTGGCCTGAACTGCGCCCTCGGAGCCAAGGATTTGCGCCCCTACCTGCAAACGCTTGCGGCCAACACGCCCTTCTTAATTAGTGCCTACCCCAATGCCGGCCTGCCCAACGCCTTTGGTGGCTACGACGAAACGCCGCACCAAATGGCCGACGCCGTCGAAGAGTACCTCGACCTCGGAATCGTCAACATCCTGGGCGGATGCTGCGGAACCACCCCAGACCACATCCGCGAATTTGCCCTCAGGGCATCGGGTCGGCAACCCCGAATTCCCCAAACCTCATGAAGCTCAGCGGACTTGAACCCCTAATCATAGGGCCCCAAAGCAACTTTGTGAACGTGGGCGAACGCACCAACGTTACCGGATCGCGCAAGTTTTTGGGACTCATACAAGAAGGCAAATACGACGCAGGCCTCGAAATCGCGCGCGACCAAGTTACCGGCGGAGCCCAAATTCTCGACGTCAACATGGACGAGGGAATGCTCGACGGCGTCGAGGCCATGACTACCTTTCTCAACCTGATCGCTTCAGAACCAGACATCTCCAGAATTCCCATCATGATCGACTCGTCGAAGTGGGAAATCATTGCCGCGGGCCTGAAATGCGTGCAGGGCAAGGCCGTCGTCAACTCCATCTCGCTCAAGGCGGGCGAGGCCGAATTTCTGTATCAAGCACGCCACTGCCGACGCTTTGGTGCGGCCGTAATCATCATGGCCTTTGACGAACAAGGCCAGGCAGACTCCTACGAACGCCGCGTCGAAATCTGCAGCCGAGCCTACCACCTTTTGGTTCAAGACGGCTTCCCCTCCGAGGACATCATTTTTGACCCCAACGTCTTCCCCATCGCCACGGGCATGGACGAGCACCGCCGCAACGCCCTTGACTTTTTTGAGGCCACCGCATGGATCAAGCAGAATCTTCCCAATGCCAAGGTGAGCGGCGGGGTCTCTAACGTGAGCTTTAGCTTTCGCGGCAACGACCACGTTCGCGAGGCCATGCACTCCTGCTTTCTTTACCACGGAATCCAAAACGGCATGGACATGGGTATTGTCAACCCAGGGCAGCTTACGGTATACGAGCAAATCAATCCGGAGCTCCGCGAGCGCGTCGAAGACGTAATGCTCGACCGCCGCGACGACGCCACCGAGCGCCTGCTTGCCTACGCAGAGACCGTCAAGGGATCGGGCCAAATTCGCATCAAAGACGAGTCCTGGCGTGAGCTCCCCATCGACGCCCGCATTGAGCACAGCCTGGTCAACGGCCTCGACGCCTATGTAGAGCTCGACGCCGCAGAGGCTATGACCGCCCTCGGCAGTCCCTTGGCCGTCATTGAGGGTCCCCTCATGCGCGGAATGAATGTGGTTGGCGATCTTTTTGGTTTGGGTAAAATGTTTCTTCCTCAAGTGGTCAAGTCCGCCCGGGTCATGAAGCGAGCCGTCGCATGGCTTGAACCGCATTTCGCCGCCGAATCCGCCGCTGCCGGAACCGCTCCGCGCAAGCAGGGCAAAATCCTGATGGCCACCGTCAAGGGAGACGTGCACGACATTGGCAAAAACATCGTTGGCGTAGTTTTGCAATGCAACAACTTCGAAGTCATTGACTTAGGAGTAATGGTTCCGCCCCAAAAAATTCTGGATGCCGCGATCGAGCACGGCGTTGACGCCATTGGCCTGAGCGGACTAATCACGCCTTCGCTCGACGAAATGGTGTTCTTGGCCAGCGAAATGCAGCGCCAGGGCTTCACCATTCCCCTGCTCATTGGAGGGGCCACCACCTCGCGTGCGCACACGGCCGTCAAAATTCAGCCGGTCTACAAGGGGCCTTTGGTGCACGTCAACGATGCCTCGCGCGCCGTTCCGGTCGTGCAAAAACTGCTGGGAGCCGGCGCCGACGACTACCAAAATGAGGTCCGCGCAGACTACGAACGCCTGAGGGAGCAGTACGCCACGCGCAGCGCAGAGCGTCGCTTTGCCTCAATCAACCAGGCTAGAACCCTTCGCTACCGCCCTGATTTTGCGGCCAAGCCTGCGCCGCCCGCCCAATACGGAGTATTTCCTCTGCGCAACTACCCGCTCGAAGACCTCGTTCCCTACATTGACTGGACGCCCTTCTTTCAGGCTTGGGACCTTCACGGCAAGTACCCCCGAATTCTTAGCGACGAGCTGGTGGGCAGCCATGCGCAGTCCCTCTTTGACGACGCCCAAGAAATGCTGCGTCAGGTCGTCGCTGAGCGCTGGATCACCGCCCATGCGGTCTACGGATTCTTCCTGGCGCGGCAGGATGGCGACGACATTGCGGTGCAGACCGCTGAGGGCGAACGCCGTTTCTTGACCCTTCGGCAGCAGGGCCAAAAGGCCGAGGGCCAGCCCTACCTCGCCTTGGCTGACTTCATCGATCCGGCGGGCCAGGACACGCTAGGCCTATTCGCCGTCACCACGGGCCACGGCGTCGACGAGCGCTGCCAGCAATTCAAGGAGGTGAACGACGACTACCGCGCCCTAATGCTGCAGGCCCTGGCAGACCGTCTGGCCGAAGCATTTGCCGAGCGACTGCACCAAAGAGTCCGCATGGAATTCTGGGGCTATGCCGCCGACGAAGAACTCGCCAACGATGCCCTTATTGCAGAGCAGTACCAGGGAATCCGCCCTGCGCCAGGATACCCCGCTTGCCCCGACCACCTTGAGAAGGACCTTCTTTTTGAACTTCTTCAGGCGGAGCTGCACACCGGGCTGCACCTTACCGAATCCAAGGCCATGTACCCCACGGCAGCCGTCAGTGGATACTACTTTGGGCATCCCGAGGCCAAGTACTTTGGCCTTGCCAAAATGGACCGCGATCAACTTGCCGACTACGCTACGCGGCGCGGAATTCCGCTCGCCGACGCCGAACGCTGGCTCAGCCCCCTAATCAACTAGCCACTGGCTACTAGCAATTAGCTTATGAAAGTTACCGACCACATCGCCGCCTCCGCTGGCAAAACCTTGTTCAGCTTCGAGGTCCTGCCCCCGCTCAAGGGCAACACCATCGATTCGCTTTTTAGCACCATCGAACGCTTGATGGAGTTTGGCCCCAAGTTCATCGACGTTACCAGCCACCGCGAGGAATTCATTTTTAAAAAGCACGAATCTGGCTTGCTTCAAAAGGTGCATACGCGCAAGCGTCCTGGCACGGTCGGAATCTGCGCCGCCATTCAAAACAAGTTCCGCATTGACACGGTTCCGCACATAATATGCGGCGGTTTTTCGCGCGAAGAAACCGAATACGCCCTCATTGATTTGCACTATTTGGGAATCGACAATGCCCTCCTGCTCCGCGGCGATGCCCTGCGCAGCGAAGGCAGTTTTATTCCGGAACCCCACGGCCACAGCAACGCGATAGACCTTATTAGCCAGGTCAAAAACCTAAATCGGGGTACCTACCTCTACGACGAGGTAGAGAACTCCAATCCCAGCAACTTTTGCATTGGGGTGGCGGGCTACCCTGAGAAGCATTTTGAGGCACCCAGCCTCAAGGCAGACCTCAAGCACCTTAAGGCCAAGGTTGATGCGGGAGGGGACTTTATCGTTACCCAAATGTTTTTCAACAACGAGCATTTTTTTAAGTTCGTCTCCGACTGCAGGGCTGCCGGCATCACGGTACCCATTATTCCAGGGCTTAAGCCGTTAACAACCAAAGGCCAACTGCAGGGGATTCCGCGCAATTTTCACATCAACCTTCCCGACGATTTAATCGAGGCAGTAGAGGCGGCCAAAAGCCCCGAAGCCGTGAAGCAAGTAGGGGTAGAGTGGTGCATTGCCCAATCCAAAGAGCTAATGGCCAAAGGAGTTCCCGTGCTGCACTACTATACTATGAGCAAGGCCGAAGAGACCGAGCAAATTGCCGCAGCAATTTTTTAAAGCCAATTCTTAACCTCGTCTAAAAGCTCTATACCGGCCTTTGGCACGATAGTCGCCTTACATTTGATATATGAAAGCAACCGCCTTTAAGCCGCCCAGATTTGCATCCCACCATCTTGGTCAGCCCTTTTTTCAAATTTTGACCCAACGGGTTAATCAGTATTTTAAGGACGAAAACAGGTCTTCTAAAGGTGACGTTCGGCTTTATGCCAAAACCGGCATCCTGCTCACTGCCTTTTTTGCCACCTACTTAGTGATTCTTTATGTGGGCTCGAGCTTCTGGATGGCCCTTCCATTTTGGATCATTTTGGGTCTTTTGACCTCGGCTATTGGGTTTAACGTAATGCACGACGGGGCCCACGGGAGCTTCTCGAAGCACGAATGGCTCAATTCCCTTGCAGGGCACACCTTGAGTATGCTCGGCGCCAGCGTGGCCCTTTGGAAGAACAAGCACAACGCCATTCACCACACTTTTACCAACATCGACGGTATTGACGACGACATTGAGGCTGGCGGAATGATTCGCATGGCGGACTCTCAACCCCATAAGGGCATTCACCGCCTGCAGCACTACTACTGGCCGCTGCTTTACAGCCTGCTCTATATTTATTGGTTGGCCTTCACTGACTTCAAAAAGTACTTTTCAGGCAAGGTAGGAGACGTGCCCATTCGCAAGTTCACCCCTGCTGAGCACATTGGTTTCTGGTTTTGGAAGATTACCCACACCACCATGGTCGTGGTTTTGCCGATTTACTTTATTGGTTTTCTGCCTTGGTTGTTCGGCTTCCTTCTGATGACCTTTATTACTGGTTTTTCTTTGAGCGTAGTATTTCAGTTGGCCCACGTGGTCGAGGGAGTGAGTTTCAAGGTGTCTGATACCATAAACCCTACCAACATTGAGTCGGAGTGGGCCGTGCACCAGCTTCAGACTACCGCCAACTTTGCTACTCGCAGCCGCGCACTAACGTGGCTTTTGGGCGGACTCAACTACCAAGTGGAGCACCACCTCTTCCCAAGAATTAGCCACGTGCACTACCCCGCTATTTCGCGCATTGTCAAAGAGACCTGTGCGGAATTTAACGTTCAGTATCAAGAGTTCCGCACGTTTGCAGATGCCTTGAACGCCCACGTAAGGCACCTCAAAAGCTTGAGCGTAGCCTAATTAGAGGTTGCTGATCTGCAGGGAGACTCCGTCGAACTGTACCTGGTAGGGGAGCAATCCCCAGGTAGTTTGACCGCTGGTGGCACTGCCGTCAAAGAGTAGGAATCGCTGGCCGTCGCAGCCGCATTCCGCATACAAACCATCTTTTAGCGTAGAAGCTCCGCAGGGCAAAGACAGGTGGTTGGGGCATCGCAGGTCGTAGGCTCCAAAATCGTTGGCATCTCCAAAGTTGGTTCTTCGGTACACGACTAGACCACCGTGTCCCCAGTCATTGCGCAGGTAGGTGCCGCCAACAAACTGAAGGTCGAAGGCTGAAGGACTGTTTATAAAAACCGTTTCGTTCAAAAAAACATAGGGTACAGGGTGCCGGTTGCTCGGACCGTCGCATGCAAGCAAGACGATGGCAAGCGCAGTATAAGAAAAAATCTTTTGCAATTCCACATGCAAACCTACGTTTTATATGCAGCACAAGATTAATTCTTGGTTATTTTAGCGTGTTGGTTCACTAAGAATCCAATTCTAAAGTTATGCTTATGCGCCTACGCTACGCCTTATTAGTGCTGATTTTTGGAGCCTCCACGCTCGCTTGGGGACAAGCTCGACCCGGTTCCTTGCGCGGAACGGTCAAAGACAAGAAGTCCGGAGAGGAACTTGTTCAAGCCATTATAACGGTCAAATCCGGTCAGTTTAAAGTGACCTCAGGAGCTTCTGACTTTGATGGCAACTACAACATCAACCCAATTCAGCCCGGAACCTACACCGTGGTTTGCGAAATGTTTGGCTACAATGCCATGACCTTTACTGGAGTTGAAATCAATCCAGGGCGCCCGACCGAATTAAAATTTGCTCTTGCCACTTCTAATGTGGAGTTAGGCGTAGTAGATGTCGTAGCGAAGTACGAGGCCCCACTTATTGAGAAGGGTCGTACCGCCACAAGTTTTGGTGCCGAGCAAATTCGTAACCTCGCAGGACGGGGAGTCAACGCGGTACTTGCCCAAACCGCCAGCGTCGTTCAGGACGAGCGCAGTGGAGGCGTGTTCTTTCGCGGTGGACGTGGCGATGCGAACGTAGTTTTTGTTGACGGAGTTAAAATGCGGGGTGACATCAACCTCCCTCGCGAGGCCATTCAGTCTACGGAGGTTATTACGGGTGGTGTCCCTGCCCAGTACGGTGACGTGACCGGTGGTGTTATTTCTACTACGACCAAAGGTCCAAGTCCGCGCTACTTCGGTACCGTGGAATATGTTACTTCAGAGCTCTTTGACCGCAACAGCTACAATCTTGCTGGTTTGACCCTTGGAGGTCCCCTTCTCTTTAATAAGGCTAAAACCGTTCCTCTTATCGGATTTCTTTTGGCCACGGAGTTCAGCAATACCGGTGTGGGCAGACCCTACGCAACTCCGGTTTATAAGGTTAAAGACGACGTGCTCGCAGACCTAAAGGCTAATCCATTGATTCCTACCGCAACGGGGCTTGGCACCATTCGCCGCGCGGAACTTTTGAGCTCCGATGATTTTGAGGTAATCCCAACCCGCTTGAACGTTGCCGGTACCGTATTCCGGGCCACGGGAAACATCAACTTTAAAACAAGCAAGAAGACCAACCTTGTGCTTGGCGGACGCGTTTTTTATTCTGACGGACGCAACGGCAGCTTCTTCCATTCTCTTTTGAACTACGAGAACAACGGAGCCTCCAACCAAAGAGACCTTTCGGCTTATGTGCGTTTCACCCAGCAGTTTGGCAGTGGAGACGACAAGGGCCTGATCAAGAATGCGTTCTATACCATTCAGGCGGACTACACGGTTAATAATTTTAAGAATTTTGACCCCAATCACCGTGAAAATATTTTTCGCTACGGCCATGTGGGCAATTTTGAGACCGGTCGCCTCGGGCTCTTCGGTTTTGGAGAGGATCCTCAAACAGGAATTTCAGCTTGGCGCAAAGTTCTTGACATTGATACCGGAATCACTTTTGTCCCGTCCATCCATAATCCGCTACTGGGAGCCTATACCCAGTCTTACTTTAATTTGGTCAACAGCGGCCTAATCGGCAATAACGCCTTTAACCTGGTCAACATTCAGCAAGGTGGCGGGATTCTCAACGGCCAAGGTCCAAGCGATGCTTACGGGCTTTTTGGCAATGTGGGAGCGGTGCAGTCTGGCTATAACTACAGCCAAAACGAGCAGTACCGCATCACGGCCTCGACCAACTTCGACATTAAGGGCCATTCCCTAATCGCCGGCTTGGAGTACGAGCAGCGATTTGACCGAAGCTTTGGTGTCTCCTCTGCGGCTCTGTGGACGGTAATGCGCAACCTCCAAAACGACCACATGCGCGAACTCGATTTAGAAAACCCAATTCTGATCTACCGCGACGGAGTATTTCAGGACACCATCTTCTACAATCGCGCCATTGACTTGACGAAGCCTCGTGCCTTTGACCGCAACCTGCGCACCAAATTGGGTTGGGATCCTGACGGCAAGGACCAGCGCCTTCTTGACATAGACAATATTTCGCCCGACGATTTTGCGCGATACGGCGGCCTTTCATTATTTTCTGCTCAAGAATTGGTCAATCCGGGCGGTAATGCCTATGTCAGCTATTTTGGCTACGACTACATGGGCAACCTGCAGCCAGGGAATCCTACGCTTTCGGATTTCTTCCGGGCGACCGATGCCCGAGGCGATCGCACCTATCCGGTTCGTGCCTTCCAACCCATTTATATGGCCGGCTATATTCAAGACCAGTTCACGTTTGAGGATTTGTTTTTTAACGTAGGGGTTCGCGTGGATCGCTACGATGCCAACCAGCCAGTGCTGCGCGATCCGTTCTCGCTTTTTGCGGCCCACACGGTCGCCGATGTGGTTGCACGTGGCGGGCTTGAGGGTAGTGACATCCCCGTCTCCATGGGTGACGACTACATGGTTTACGTAGACGACATTAAAAACCCCAAGCGCATTGTCGGCTACCGCGATGGCTTTGATTGGTTTAATGCAGACGGATCTCCTCAATCCAACCCCACGATTATCGCCAACGCTTCGGGCGGTCAGGCCAAGCCTTGGATTTTTGAAGAGGTTTTCTCTGATCCCCAAAACCCGAATTCGCCAGTGCTAAGCGAGCGTTCGTTCCGGGACTACCGTCCACAGGTTACGGTTAGCCCGCGTATCTCCTTCCAATTCCCGATTTCAGACGTGGCGGAGTTCTTTGCGCACTACGATCTTTTGGTGCAGCGTCCGTCGTCTGCTCAATCGCGCTTCAATCCATTTGACTACCAGAATCTTGTCTTTGGTAATGCAGCAACAATAGACAACCCTGAGTTGCTTCCGCAAAAGCAGACGGAGTACGAAATCGGATTCCGTCAGAAGCTAACCGACCGCAGTGCCTTAAAAATCAATGCGTTCTATCGCGAGTACCGTGACCTAATTCAGACCGTTTCGGTAACAGAGGCCTACCCTGCAACGTATGTAACCTACGGAAACCGAGACTTTACCACCTCTAAGGGATTCAGTTTTCAGTATGATTTGCGTCGCATAGGCAACGTTCAAGTTAACGCCCAGTATTCCTTGACCTTTGCCGACGGTACGGGTTCGGGAGCGGAGTCCGGCCTTTCTCTAGCCAGAACGGGTCTGCCAAACATCCGCTACATTGTTCCCCTAGACTACGACCAGCGCCACAACCTTTCGGGCAATATTGACTTCCGCTACGGTCAGGGTCAGGACTACAATGGTCCAGTTTGGGGTAAGACCAAGGTATTTGAGAACGCAGGCATCAACTTGCTGACTACCGCAGGTTCGGGCTTCCCTTATTCGCGCAGAGTTCGTTCTTATTCTTTAACCGAGTCGGCGACGCCCGTGGTAGGTTTGTTGAACGGTTCTCGCCTGCCATGGCAGCTTCGGCTTGACATGACTGCCAACAAGGTTTGGTACTACAACAAGGGTAAGAACAACTTTGAGCTTTATGTTCAAGTGCTGAACCTATTGAATGCCGCCAATGTTCTGAGCATATACCCCTATACCGGTTCACCCGATGACGACGGATTCCTATCTTCTCCCCAAGGCCAGCAGGCCATTGCCTTTACAGCGAATGCACAGGCTTTCTCTGATTTGTATGCCATCAGAATGGTTAATCCTACCAACTTCTCGACTCCGCGCTTGATCCGTTTGGGAGTGCGCCTCGGACTTTAATACTGTATTTAATAAGCTATGAACAAGATTTTTTTACCCCTAGCCGCCCTAGTCCTTGGCTTCACGGCAATGGCTCGCGAAGACGTTGGTACTACATCAGGCAAGAAAACGCGCTCCAACAAGACCGTGGAGGAGCTCTGTCAGCCATCACGTGCTCAGTCCGACCTCAACATTAATAACGTTCGTACGACTATTTTGGGTGGTGGCGACATGTGGTGGGACCTTAACACGGCACGCTATGAGGTTCCTAAGGGAAGCAATCGCCACTCTATGTTTGCAGGTTCCCTTTGG
>JBEEMM010000012.1:0-22865 GCA_041192685.1 Bacteroidota bacterium
TCAACGCTCCGTCTGCATGAAAAATATTGTACTCTTTGGGCCTCCAGGGGCAGGGAAGGGAACGCAAAGTGCGTTGCTCGTAGGTGAATTCGGACTCGTGCACCTGTCGACGGGCGATATTTTTCGCCGCAACATCCATGAAGCAACCGAGTTGGGCCGCTGGGCCAAGTCGTTTATGAGCCAAGGGCAGCTGGTTCCCGACGACGTTACCATTGCCATGCTAAAAGACGAATGGTCGAGGTACCCCGATGCGGCCGGATTTATTTTTGACGGATTCCCTCGCACCAGTGCCCAGGCATTGGCTCTGGACGAGATTCTTGCCCAGGCCGGGACTTCGGTTTCTGCCATGATTGGCCTCGAGGTTGACGAAGACGAACTCGTCAAGCGCCTTCTAGAGCGCGGAGCCACTTCGGGCCGTTCTGACGACGCCAACGAAGACGTTATTCGCCAACGGCTCGCGGTCTACAGCCGCGAAACGGCTCCGGTACAGTCCTACTTCGAGGCACAGGGCAAGTATCATGGTCTCAATGGCGTGGGCACAGTAGAAGAAATTGCGGCCGAACTTCGCGCCCTGATACAATCCCTATAAAGATTTAAGACGGTGGCTGATTCCAATTTTATTGACTACGTCAAGGTCTTTCTGCAGTCAGGGCACGGAGGGGCAGGGAGCCGTCACTTCTTTAGGGCCAAAGGACTGCCCAAGGGTGGGCCCGACGGCGGCGACGGGGGTCGAGGTGGACACATCATTCTCGAGGGAAATCCGCAGCAATGGACCCTGATTCACTTAAAGTACCGCAAGCACATCAAGGCAGACGCTGGCGAAAACGGTGGCCGCAACCTGCGCATCGGCGCGAGCGGAGAAGACGTTGTGCTTCAGGTTCCGCTTGGAACGGTGGTCAAGGACTCCGAAACGGGTGAGGTGCTCTGCGAGGTTACGGAGGCGGGCCAGCGCGTGGTTTTTTTAGCGGGCGGACGCGGTGGACGCGGCAATGCATTCTTTAAAAATTCGGTCAACCAGGCTCCCGAGTTTTCACAGCCCGGCGGTCCTGAACTGGAAGGCTGGTTCTTGCTCGAGCTCAAGGTTTTGGCTGACGTAGGACTGGTGGGTTTTCCCAATGCGGGCAAGTCAACCCTGCTGGCCACCATAAGCGCGGCGAAACCCGAAATCGCGGACTATCCCTTTACCACCCTGGTTCCCAACCTTGGTGTGGTGCCGCACCGCAACTACACCTCCTTTGTTATGGCCGATATTCCGGGCCTTATCGAGGGCGCTGCAGAAGGTAGAGGCTTGGGTCACCGTTTCTTGAAGCACATCGAGCGCAATGCATTGCTCTTGTTTTTGGTCCCCTGCGACGCCAAAGACGTAGTGGAGGAGTACGAAATTCTCTTGGGTGAGTTGGGGCGATTTAATCCAGAACTCCTTACCAAGCGCCGTGTTTTAGCCATTTCAAAAACCGACATGCTCGACGAAGAACTGCTCGCTCAGCTTCTCGAAGGCGTGCGTCCACGCCTGCCGAAGGACCTTATTTTGACCACGTTCAGCAGCGTTACCGGCCAGGGTCTTGACCGACTCAAAGACTTGCTATGGGAATCCTTGAATCGCTCAATCGACTAGACCAAAGGGTCTTCCTTGAGTTGGCGGGCCAGGGCGGCCCCATTGCGGACGCTATTTTCACGGCGGCTTCGAGTGCATGGCTTGCCCTCGCAATTTGGATGCTTCTTTGGGCTTCACGCCGACCCGACTACCCTGCAGCAGCTTGGATTTGGCTGCTGGTCACCATGGTTGCGGCCTTTGCTGCCGCGGACTGGACCGCAACCTTTCTTAAAAATTCCATAGGTCGCCCAAGGCCCTGCTGGCATCTTGAGGGGCAGTTCAGGGCCCTAGCGCAATGCAAAGGGAAGTTTGGCTTCGTTTCGGGCCATTCTGCCACTACTTGGGCCATACTTGCGGTGTTTTTGGCAAGTCGTCCGGCGGTATGGATTGGCCGGGCTGCAGTTCTCTGGGCTTTGACGGTCTCGTTTTCTCGGGTTTACGTGGGGGTGCACTACCCCGGCGACGTGCTGGCCGGCGCCCTAGTGGGCTTGCTAATAGCACGTGTCATACTGCTCCTTCGACCCCTACCTTCGAGGCTATGAATGCACTTGCCGTAGCGCTTGGGGGAGCCTTGGGCAGCCTTTTGCGCTGGTCATTTAGCCTGCTTTTGCGGCGGGTTGATGCGCCCCTGTTCACCGCCTCGGCGGCGACCCTGTTGGCTAACATCGCTGCGGCGGCAATCCTGGGCTACCTCATGGCAAGGCCCAACCCTGACGCACGACTGCAGCTCGCATTAGTCACTGGTTTTTGTGGCGGATTCAGCACCATGAGCACCTTTAGTTGGGAGGCCTTAGAATGGGCCAAATCGGGATCCTGGTTAGCGGCTCTTGCCTACGTAGCCGCAACGCTGGTTTTGAGCTTGGGCGCCGCTGCCGCGGCCTACGCACTAGCGAATAAGTAGCAAGACTCCCTGCTGCTCGACCGGAGAATCCCCGTAGTCGACGGTGAAAAGCGACCAAACATAGGTACCCTGTGGGCAGTCCGCGCCAGAATTGCCTAACCGCCCGTTCCACTCCTCTTGAGGGTCGCTGCTCTTAAAGACCACGTTGCCCCATCGATCAAGAATTTGCAGACGGTACTGCTTAATTCCCGTAGCGACCGGCCTAAAGCCCTCGTTGCCCCCGTCTCCGTTAGGAGTAAATGCGGTAGGAGACCAAACGTTATAAATTGGGTCAACGCGCACCGAGTCTGCGATCGTATCCCAGCATCCGAACTCGTTAACTGCCAATCTTTGAACGAGGTACCACCCTGTATCTCGATAAACGTGCACCACAAAGGCCTGCTGCTCATAGAGGCTGCTGTCGCCCATGTCAAACCAAAACTGCTCCCCGGCATCCACAGAATCGGCGCGGACCTGCACTAGGGGCTGGTAGATCGTTACTCGCTTTGGATTAATGGTCATGGCAACCCGCGGCCGGGGGTTTACCCGTATTGCCCCTGGGAAGAACTTTTCCACGGTGTCTTTGCAGCCCGTTTGGGTCCACATTCGCAGCCTAACGTCGTAGAGTCCGGCCTGGCGGTACACGTGCACTGGGTTTTCTACCGTGTCGCTGAACCCGTCGCCAAAGTCCCAAGCAAAATAACGGGTCCGCCGAGAGAAGGCACCTGCATCAAGGACCACTCGGTAGGGCTCGCAGCCGACCAAGGGGCCAATGGTGCTGTCTAGTCTTGGCCTCGGATCCACTACCACCGAGTCCACGTAGCTTTCGTCGCAGGATTTGGATCGGATGCGAAGGCTTACGTTGTAGGTCCCGGGAGACAGAAACTGCACGGGAGGGGGCTGAAGTCCGCTCCAGGTTGCCGGATTGGCATCCCCGGGATTCCCAAAGATCCAGTCAAAAAGGGCTCCGTCGTACCATGTTCCAGCCGCGGTAAACGAAACGGGCTGCTGGTCAAAACAGGGTCCGCCGTTGTGGGTAAAGCTCGGATTAATGGGCGGGTAAATCCGAAACTTTACGAGGTCGGTATCGGCGCAGGGCCAGCCCGGGTTGGCCACAAGCATCACCCAAAAGGTGCCGGTGTCGCTAAACGTGAAGGTCGGGAGCGCCAGCCTCGAGGTATCGTCGCTGCGGCTGGGGTCGCCAAAGTCCCAATAAAAGGTTGAGGCATTGATGCTCTGGTGCTTAAAGGGCACGGTAGCGCCAATACAGATCTGAGTTGGATCGTCAATTTCAGAAACAATCTTGGCTACGATGTTTGCCTGGCAAGACGTCACGTTAAACTGGTAGTCCCGCCTTACGGTGTTCAGAAGTGCGCCGTTTCGCCATTCTTCGACGCAAATAGTAAGCACAAACTGGCCGGTAACCGCTAGCCGCCCGGTCAGTGCTCCCGTGGCTCCATTAATGCTCAGAGAAGGATTTCCCGGTATTGGGTTGCTCGCCGTAGCGGGGTTTAAAAAGCCAATGGTCGTGTAGGGGGGTGGCGCTGGAGGATTCGGCATCGGCGAGTTGAATCCGCTACCGTTGTCTTTGCCTCCTCCGTGCAAGGGGCTGCATAGGCTGTAGTGCAGGGAGTCGCCGTTTGGGTCAGTCGCCGAACTGGGAATGCTCAAATTTTCTTGGTTGCAGAGCACAATGGGAGGAAGGCTGTTCCACTGCGGGCTGCTGTTGCACAGGTCGTTGGGCGGAATCCGCGCAACTAGGGTAGAGCCCCAGTCGTCGGGCGTTGGGATGTTGCTAATGGTCGCATTTCTGCAGCAGCGCTGGTAGGTAATTACGTAGCCGTTGGCTCGGGCAGGCAGAGTGATGGTGGTGGTGTACACGGCGTACTCCGTGCAAATGTTGGGCGGCGCCTGAAGGCAGGGGTTTCCGGTGCTCAAGGGTACGGGAATGGTCGGCCCCTTGTTTACCGACAGGTTGTGCAGCAAAATGGGTTGGATTCCGTCGTAAATGCCTATTGACGATGTCGGATCCAACTGCGCCCCTGTGGAGTTGCAGTCGCGGTAGACCACAAGGCGAATGGTGTACTGGTTGTTGCCAATGCAGGTATAGGTCAGTTCTCCACCGACAAGGTGGGCTGACCAAGCTCGGCTGCTGAGCAGCAGCAGGCTTAGGAAGGCAAGGAGACGCAGTCGGACCATTTTAAGAACAGATGCCCGTTTAGGGAAAAGTACGCCAAGTCTTCGGGGTCTTGGGCTACGGCGAGGGCAAAGTCGCCCCCCCACGCGCCAAGGCTCTTTATGGTTGCACGAACGCCAGGAAACCTATTCTGCACGCGCTCCATCCCAAGCCATGAGGCGGTGCGGTCTTCGAGTTCGTCGATGGCCTGCGACCAGGCATCTACGTCCTTGCTTGAAGCTAAATGACGCGACAGTGCGCTTATTGCATCAAGCTCACTGGCCAAGGGCTCTCTGCGGATTTTAGCAACCTCGCGCTGGCTGTCTTGCTTGCCGCCCAGATAGACCAAGCCAAAGTGCTCGTGGGGCCAATGGGCCGAGGCTACATTCTTCCAAACCGCGCTTCGAGGCCCTGTCTTTTGGTAGGCAATGGCTCCCACGGCACGCGCGCAGGCCACATCAAATCCTGAACCTTCAGAGGTTTCAAAGTGAAGCTCCATCGGGTCAAGACCAGTCCACTGGGCAATTAAATCGATGAGCGACGACGACGAACCCCATCCCCAATTGCGGTTAAACTCGAGTTGGGTGCTCACGCGACCCCGGCTGGGAAGGTTTCCCTTGAGTTTTAGTACGGCACTGAGAATCCGCGACAGGTGAGGGTCTTGGCTTGCGACGCAGTCCATCCAGACGCGGTCCTCGCTGTCTTTAGCGACCCAGTGCAGTTCGCAGTCCGCATCTTCGTATCGGAGCGTTTGGCCTTTTTCAGTGGCTATGGCTAAGGCCTCTGCGCCGTGGAGCACCCAGTATTCACCACTCAAGAGTAGTTTTCCGGAGCTCCTAAATTGAATCATCGCACTACCCCTTCGGCTTGCGGAATCGGGATTCCGCGCAGTCGGCAAAATGCCGATACTACTTCGGCGTGGTGCGGAACCTTATCCGCAAAAAATGCGGTGAGCTCCGCTTTTTCAGCATCACTGGCCTCAAGCTGGTTGAGGATGTTCAGCAGGTGCATTTTCATGTGGCCTTTTTGAATTCCGGTGGTGGTCAGGGCCCGCAGGGCAGCAAAATTTTGGGCCAGGCCAGAGGCCGCAATAATGCCCATAAGTTCCTTGGCGCCAGGGTTTCCCAACGCTTCAAGCGCCAGCTGAACCATGGGGTGCAGCTTGGTGAGTCCGCCAACGGTTCCCAGCGAGAGCGGAATTTCGATCCAAAAACGGAATTCACCGTCTTCAATTGAGCAGTGGGTCAGCGAGCGGTACTGCCCGTCGCGCGATGCATAGGTGTGGCAGGCTGCCTCTACGGCCCTAAAGTCATTGCCCGTCGCTAAGACTACGGCGTCAATACCGTTCATGATGCCCTTGTTATGGGTCGTGGCACGGTAGGGCTCCACCTCTGCAATCTGCACGGCGCGCTGGAACTTTCGTGCAAATTCCTGCACGTCCATGCCCGAACCGTCGTCGAGGTCTTCGATTGCGCAGCGCACCTCGCAATGCACCAGGCACTCGGGAGTGTAGTTGCTTAAAATGCACATTACCACCTCGAGGTCGCCGCTCGCCGTACCGGAATCGGTGGCAGCCTCCAGGCGAAGCACCTTGGCCATTTCCTCTAGGCAGGAGTTGATGAAGTTGGCGCCCATGGAGTCCCGGGTTTCAAAGCGAACCTCCAGCTGAAAGTAGCCGTCCATGGCGTCGCGACGGTCCTTGAGTTCAAGGCTGAGGATTCCGCCCCCACGGGCCCGCATGTTGGCAGTAATGCCCTCGGTCGCGGCAAGAAGTTCTGGCGTTACCCGATCAAGAAGTGTGGCCAGCGCCGAAGCGTCTCCGTTAAACGTGAAGTGAATGTGGCCCACCTTGGTGGTCGAATGCACCGTAGAATGAAATCCGCCGCGGTCCATCCAAAACTGAGCGGACTTAGCCGCTGCCGCCACTACCGAACTTTCTTCGATGGCCATAGGCAGGGTATAAATCTTACCATTAATGAGGAAGTTTGGGGCCACGCCCAGGGGCAAAAAGTAGTTTGCCACGGTGTTTTCAATAAACTCGTCGTGGCGCTGCTGCACGGCATCGTCGCTGTGGTTGTAGGAGGTAATCAATGCCATACCCTTTACGGGGTCCTTGAGATGCTCCTGGCTTAGCCAGGCTATTTTTGCGGACTTGCTAAGCTTTGAAAAGCCGCGGATTTGGAGGTTGCTGCGCTTCATTGTAAAAGAATACTGCAAAAGTAACCCCTTAAAGGCTATGCGGTTCAGCCTTTCGCCAGATTGCCGCGCCCAAAGCGTAGGCGAGGGCATCCACGGGATCGGGCGTGAAACGCGCATCAAAAGACGGAATCCACCATTCAAAGGCCAGCGACAAGGCTAGGGTAAAGAGGGCTACCGACCCCCAGCTCAGCACCAGCCTGGGCCAAATTCGTCGTGCCAGCATGCTAGGAATTCCCAGAACAACCGGAACCGTACAGAGCGGATCCAAGTAAGAATCGAGCAACAGAACGTTGAAGCCAAAGGCTATGGCAACCTGGTGAAGGCTAAAGGCGGCCAAGGCCGCCAGGCTTACCCCGTTTAAACGGCGACCCAATAGGCCATCCATGCGAGTGCTCCTCCTACAGCAAGAACAGCCCAATGCGCCATCTTGCCGGCATTAATCAAGCCTCGCTTCCAATTAGAAATTTGAGGGTCCTTGTTCCACTCCATCATGGGCATTGTAAAGGCTTTTAGTCGTTCGGGATTGCTCTGGTTGGCAAAAGTGCTGTGGATTGAGCGCGGACTCCCGCAACCAAGGCATTTCTGCGCATCATCGCCCCATTCTCCGCACTGCAAGCATTTTAAATGAGTAACCACAGGGCAAAGGTAATTCTCGTACCGGGGCCATGGACTCTTTTAGGGGTCTTAAGAACAAAAAAGCCCTGCAGTTAATACTGCAGGGCCTTGCGATCTTGGTGGTTCGGGGCGGAATCGAACCGTCGACACATGGATTTTCAGTCCATTGCTCTACCAACTGAGCTACCGAACCAAAATCGGAGTGCAAATTTAGGGCAAAAAGACGAACTACCTTTGAAAAACCAAAATGATTGCAGTAGACGCGGGTAATACCCTGATAAAAGTGGTCGTATTTCACGACTCCGGCTCGGTGGATGCCTTCAAAACCTGGCCCGCAGCAGCCTATGAAGACTGCTTAAATTGGCTCAAAGAACAATCCGATTCCATTTGGATTGCGGACTCTTCGGCCCGTGACTGGCCCCTCGGTCAGCAGGTTACGGCCGCGTCCAACTGGGGTTTTGACCTCGAGTATTCCGCGCAAATTGGCCTGGATCGCCTGGCCTCCATGCGGGGAGCGATTCACCGCCATCCCCGGTCTGCAATTTTGATGGTTTCGCTGGGAACCTGCCTTACCTACAGCTACTTGAACCAAAACGGAGTTTTTCAGGGAGGAGCCATCGCTCCGGGCTGGGCGGTCCGCCTCAAGGCAATGCACCACTATACCCAAAGCTTGCCCGCGCTGCCCACCGACGACCTGACCTCGCCCGCAGAGTGGAATAGTTCCGACCCCCGCACCTCGAGCAGCGCCCAGAGCATGTTGCGCGGAGCATTTCAGGGCATGATTGACGAAATCGACGCCGAAGTCGAGCGTTTTTGTGCGATTAACAAAGATTTAATCGTAATTATTCACGGAGGGGACGCTCCATCTTTTGTCAATCACCTGAAAAAGGGCATCTTTGCCAACGAAAATTGGACCGCCCTCGGACTTTGGGCGATGTCGCAAAATTGAATGAGCGCCCGCACTACTCTAGCATCTATTGCCCTAATCGCCTCCCAGGCCATGCTCTCGCAGCAGCAGTCGGTTAGCCCCTATTCGCTTTTTGGAGCGGGTTGGGCCCTGCCCCAGGCCAATGCCTACCAGCAGTTTTTGGGCGGAGCCAGTGCAGCCGATCGCTCCCCCTGGTACATTAACCCCGACCAACCTGCAGCACTGTCTGGCATAAAGTACACCACCCTAGACTTTGGCGGGCAATGGTCCATGGTCCGTCAAAACGACGGCAGCAATAAGGTAGATAACCGCACCGGTGGTTTTAATTCTTTTGGTATTGCAGTCCCTTTGGGTAAAGGCATGGCGCTCGCCGCCTCACTAAGGCCCTACAGCGCGGTGGGCTACGATTTTCAGCAGTCCGGCAAGGACTCTGCTTTTGGAGACTGGATTCAGCGATATACAGGCCGTGGCGGAATCAACGCCTCTGCATTTACCTGGGCCTGGTCTCCGATTAAGTACGTATCAGTGGGCGCTACGGCGCGCTACTTGTTTGGTTCGGCGGACCGAAGCACTAAAGTCTACTTTTTGGATTCTCGCTTTGACTACGCAGGCAAGGTGGAGCGGGTTTTGGTAAGCGACTGGCGCTGGAGTGCTGGTGGCCAATTGATTCTTCCAATAGGCTTGAATGAGCTAATTGCCGGGATTCAGTACGAACCCAAGGCTGAGTTGTCGGCGATCCAAAACTACAATTGGTACAGTTTTAAGACCAACAGTGAGGGCGGCGAGTTGCCCCTAGATACCATCACGGCCCTCAATGGGGTTCTGGGTTCTGTGGCTATGGGCGGGCGACAGGCCATTGGTTTGCGCTGGGCTTCGAACCGCAAAAATGCATTGCTCCCTGCCTGGTCATTGAGCGGACACTTTGAGCAAACCAAGGTCAGTGATCATCGCGACTTCAATCAAAGCACCTCAGGTAGCTTTCAGGGGCTTTCAAAGACTTTTATTCTGCAGGCAAGTGTTGTCCCGGCTCTGGTAAAGACCTCTCGCAAGCTGTCTTCGTACTTTAGCCAGGTTCAGTATGTAGGCTCGTTCCGCAGCGACCGCTACGGCCTCTACATCAACGGAACAGAGCTCAAAGGCTGGAGTGGCAATATTGGTTTAGCCATGCCGGTGGGGGGGCGAAGCTTCATCCCCGGAGACGTCAAAGTATCTACCCTTCACTTTGGCCTCAATTTTGGAGTTAACGGTTCGGTAACCAACGGCTTGGTAAGGGAGCAATACCTTCGCGGCACCGTTGGCCTCACGTTGAATGATCAATGGTTTATGAAAGCAAAATTTCGTTAGTGTTATGAAGAGAATTTTAGTTTTAGTTCTGTCCTTAATTGTTTCTAATGCCTCCTTGGCTCAATCTAATTGGGGCAACAGCGCAACCGATTCCACCGTATGCTTTGAGAAATTCAATACGTTTGGATCCCTGTACAACAGCAAATCCTATGTAGAAGCATATGAGCCATGGAGAGCGGTTTACGAAACATGCCCCAAGGCAAGCGAGGTAATTTATCGTTTTGCTCCTAAGATTCTTGAGGCCAAAATCAAAGAAACTACCGACCCCAAGCAGCGCGAAGATTTGATTCGCCTTCTGCTGAGTACCTACGACCAGCGCAATACCTACTTCCCCGGTAAAGAGGCTGAAGTCAATGCTCAAAAGGCTGATAATTATTGGACCTACTACCCCGACAATGCTCCGGCAGCCTACGCCATGTACAAAGAAGTTTTTGCGCTGGACCCTAAGGCTTTGCAGCCGGCATACCTCAATAACTACTTTAATGTGGTCATCAAACTTTATAAAGACGAGAAGCTCAATTCTTTCGGATTGGTTGAGGGCTTTAACGACGTTTCTGAAGCCATTGAGCTGCAGTCCAATGAGCGCAACGTGCTCATTGCCTCTCTGGTGGAAAAGGACACGCTTGGCACCATTACCGAGCGTGAAAAGCGCAATCTAGAGGTGAACAAAAAGCTGCTTGACCAGTCTGAGAAGTTGATTGCGAATATCGAGAAGGGCATCGCGCCTCTTTTAACCTGCGAACGCCTCACCCTCATTTACAACGATTCCACCTTTGCGACCCACACGAGCGACAAGAATTGGTTGGTTCGCGCGCTCAAGATGCTTTCTAAGGACCGACCTGGGGTTGACGGAACCACAGACTGTACGGACAATCCGATGTACATCAAAGCTGCATCCGCGCTCTATAAACTAGATCCAAGTGCCCAAGCGGCTCGTTCTATGGGTCAATTGAGTATTAAGAATGGCCTCTATGCCGATTCCAAGAGGTATTTCGACGACGCAATTCGCCAGGAGGTTGACCCAAAAAAGAAGGCCAAGGACTGGATGAAGCTCGCTCAAATTGCCGAGAAGCAGGGCCAGCTCGCAGAGGCCAAAAGGGCCTGCTTGGAGTCTGCTCGCGCTAATCCGGAGTCTGGAGAGCCCTACCTCTTTTTAGCCCTTATCTACGGCCAGGCTGCAGGCAGCTGTGGTAGTAATGCCTTTGAGAAGAATGCTGTTTACTGGGCAGCCATTAACATGGCAAACCGTGCGGCTTCGGTCCAGCCCGACCTGTCTGCTAGAGCGGAGTCGATGGCAGCAACCTACCGTAAAAATGTTCCCGATAAGTCGATTGCTTTTCAGTTCAACTACAAAGAAGGTGATTCCTACACCGTCGGATGCTGGATTAACGAGCGCGTTGTTGTTCGCTTTTAAACACGCACTACTTTGGGCTTCGGTCTTCGCTTTGGTCTCCTGCCGAAACGACAGCCAAGACGTGCAGAGAATTCATCGGGCGCCTCAGGGTCCAAGTTCGACTCAGTACGGAATCTCGGTAGTCTATTCGGACACCTCGGACTTCCATTGGTCCCTTAAAGCCTTAAAGCTTGAGGAGCAGCGTCTCGACGGTACTGCCCAAAGCGAAGTTTTTAGCGGAGACGTTACCGCGGTGCAGCTGCTGCGGAGCAAGCCAACTGGCACCAAGCTTCGCGCAGACCGCATTGTACGCAACATTAAAGACCAAGTTTGGGTCCTTTCGGGTTCAGTTCTTGTTACTAAGGGGAGCAATAAATACCTAAGAACAGAATCCCTGGAATGGGACCGTCGAACCGGTAAGATTCAGGGCTCAGGCTGGGTTGAAATTAACGATGAAGGCCAAACCTTGAGTGGAATTGGCTTTGAAGCGATGGAGGATCTCTCAACCTACAGCATCTTTGAGGTGTCGGGCCAGTTTGACAGCAATTGAACACAAAAAGATTATGAATAAACCCGTGCGCTGGAGAGTACTCGAATGGATTTACTACTTTACTGCAGCTTTATCTGCGGAGGCCGCCTGGTCCCTGCGGAATACTGATTCTTCGAGATCCTTACTTTTTGTTGGTTTTGTGATCCTTTCGATTGCAATGGCCCTCTGGAGGCGGAACCAACGCATCAAATCGTCCAAGGAATCCCAGTCATGATTGAGTC
This sequence comes from Bacteroidota bacterium, assembly GCA_041192685.1. Lineage (GTDB taxonomy): Bacteria > Bacteroidota > Bacteroidia > Flavobacteriales > Schleiferiaceae > TMED14. The sequence goes on from JBEEMM010000012.1 coordinate 11,901, forward strand.
TGCACTAATTCTTGCTTTTTCGCTTGCGGCGTCGGCATTTTTCTCTGGAACCGAGATTGCCTTCCTGACAGCCAATCGACTGCAGCTTGAGATCGACCTTAAGCGCAAGGCTGTTCCATTTTGGGTAGCCCGTTGGGTGGAGCATCCCCAGCAGTTTTTAGTGACTTTACTGGTGGGTAACACCCTTGCCTTGGTGCTGGTTGGCGCGCAATCGGCCAAGCTGATGCATCCTTATTTCTCGCCCCACATGAGCCTGCCTGCGGCTCTTTTGGTCGAGACCTTGATTTCTACCGTCTTTGTTTTGTTTATCGCCGAGTACATTCCCAAGGCCCTGTTTAGGGAGCAGGCCAATCGGGCCTTAGTTTGGGGAGCACTGCCTGCCTTGGCGTTTTATGTGTTTTTTTGGCCCATTTCTTATGTGTTGTCAAAGCTCAATACCGCAATCATAAAGAAGCTCGGCACTGAACCCGTTTTAAGCGGCAGGGCTCGGATTTTTGGTCTTGCAGACCTTAACAACCTTGTGGACGAGGCCAGCCAAAAAGAAGAGCAGGACCCCGAGGTGGAGCTTTTTCGGAATGCCTTGGATTTTGCCGAAGTGAAGGTGCGTTCTTGCATGGTTCCGCGCCCTGAATTAGTTGCCGTACCAGAAAGCATCGATTTAGAAGATTTAAAGAAAAAGTTTGTCGAAACTGGTTTTAGCCGACTTCTCGTTTACCGCGAAAGCTTAGACGACGCCTTTGCGTATGTGCACCAATTTGAGTTATTTAAGAGTCCGCGCAGCCTCAAATCAGTGCTGACGCCCTTGTCGTTTGTGCCTGAGGCGATGAATGCCCAGGATGTCTTTCAGCAACTTATCAAGGTCAAGCGCAGCATGGCCCTCGTGGTCGATGATTTAGGAGACCTTGTGGGCATGGTGACTTTGGAGGACATTATCGAAGAACTTTTCGGTGAAATCGACGACGAGCACGACCAGGATTCACTCGTAGAGCTCGTTCTGGCTCCCAATCAATTTCGCCTCGACGGAAGGCTTCAGGTGGACTACCTCAACGACCGCTACGAATTGAATTTGCCCGAGTCTGAGCGATTTACCACCCTTGGAGGCATGATTACCGATTTGGCCGGCAAGCTCCCTGAGCCCGGTGATTCCGTCGTGGTTGGCCCCTGGCGCCTCGAGGTAGAGGGAATGGAGGTTCAGCGAGTCAAGCAGGTTCTGGTGCGCTTGGACGCCTAATTTTTGGGCTTCGTGGAGCCCTTTGCCGGTTGTATATTCGCGACCTTATTTATATGTAGTTATGGGACTTTTTGAATCAATTCGCAGCCGTTCTGGCCTTGTAGTTGGAGTAATCGGACTTTCTTTGGTGGCCTTTGTCCTTACGGACTTCATGACCTCCGGGAGTATGCTTTTTCAGGGCGACCGCGACCTAGTGGGCCGCGTCGAGGGAACCAAGGTTTCCTACATCGAGTTCAACAAAGAAGTTGAGGCACTGCGCCAAAATCCCCAGTATGGTCAGGCATCACCGCTTCAGTTGAGTGAGCTGGTCTGGAACAATATTCTCAATGAGCGCCTTTTGATCGAGCCTATGGCGGACCTGGGCTTTATGGTAACAACCGAAGAATTGGGTAGGGTTATTGAAATGACGCCGTCCGTTCGTGAAATGCAAGGACTACAGGATCCTAATACAGGCCAATTTCGTCCTGATTTGTTGCGAAGTGCCCTCCAAAACCTTCGCGACCAGCGCGAGAGCTCACCAGAGGCAGCAGCCCAGTGGGACAGTTGGGTAGCCTACGAAAAGGATGTCAAAAACCAAACGATGAGCAGCAAGATTAACGATGCTGTTGCTGCGGGAATGCGAATGCCAATGAGCATCCAGATTGCCCAAAACTCGCGCAACAACCGTCAATTGCAGATGCAGGTGGACTTTATTTCGGTCTCTGACGTCAAGGATAGCGATGCGGTAGCGAGCGACGAAGACTACGAGGCGCTTTATGAGGAATACAAGTCGAACTTCAAGATTACCACCCCGCTCAGGGACGCTCTAGTTGCTGATTTTGCCTTGGTCCCCACGGACAAGGATCTTGCCAAAACGCGCGAAGAACTGCTGAAAATTGCGGTTGATTTTGCCGCGTCCATTGACGACAGCGCCTTTGCTGCAGCGAATACCGACGTCTTTGTGCCAATTACCCTGCGCCCCGAGTCGTCCATCAGCCCATCGCTGCTTCCCTTTGTTCAGGGCAAGCCCTCTGGTTTTGTGTCAGAACCCGTGCAAGAAGGCGACCTCTACCGCATTGCCAAGGTAATGGGCCGGGCTTCCTTGCCGGATTCCGCTCGTGCCAAGCATATTCTCATTGGTTTTGCTGGAGCGGAGCGCTCGCAGGCCACGCGCAGCTACCAAGAAGCAGAGCGTTTAGCCGACAGCATCCTCAGCCTTGTAAAGGCAGGCGGTTCATTCAATGATTTGAGCAAGCAGTTCAGTAACGATATGGTGGCGGCAGCCAACGATGGAGACTTGGGTTGGTTTCAGCCGGGTCAAATGACGCCCGCTTTTGAGTCCTTTTGTTTTGAGAAGTCCAACGGAAGCATTGATGTGGTCAGTACCGAATTCGGCTTTCACGTGGTTCAGGTTGTGGGCCAAAAAGGAAGTCGTCCCGCTCTCCGTCTTGCCGAGGTGGTTCGCAGAGTGACGGTAAGTCCAGAGTCTGAACAGCAGGTATATGCTCGCGCTGGTGAATTGGCCAAGCTTTTGCAGGGTGGAATGAAGCCTGAGGAAGCCGCTGCAAAGGTGGGTGCATCGCTGATGCCTGCTCGGAACGTGCGAGCTATTGATGCTTCAGTTCCGGGGATGAACGACAACCGCGAGGTGGTTCGCTGGATCTTCAACGAGGAGCGCGAGGTGGGCGAAGTAAGCGTGGTAAACAACAACTACAAGTCATACAGCGTAGTTCAACTGACGGCGGTTTATGAGGAGGGGTACAAGTCGCTTGAAGCGGTCAAGGAAGACCTGAAGACCCTGGCACTTAACCGCGCTAAGGTGCGGGTTTTGGCAGAACGCCTCAAGGCAAGGACCAAGCCTCAGTGGGTTGATGCCTCGGCCACATTGGCCTCCCCCTACTTAGCAACGGGTCGCGAACCCAAGGTAGTGGGCATCGCCTCTGGCAATGCTGTGGGCTTCACGTCAGGAGTTATTGAAGGCAGTAACGGAGCCTATCGCGTGAAGCTTGTGAACGTATTTGACGCTCCGAGTTCCATGTCAGCCGCTGACGCAGCCGCAGAAAACAACCGATTGGGCAGCAATGCGCAGCGCATGCTGCTGCAGTCTCTTATGCAGTCGGCTAAGGTTGTAGACAACCGCGGCGCTTTCTATTGATGGGGAACCAATGGGAAGCCTAGAGGCTCTCCCAACGGTAGGCATCCCAGCGCAGAAACACAAAAACCATTAGGCTAAAGGCCCAAAGGGAGGATCCTCCGTAGCTAAAGAAGGGTAGGGGTATGCCGATTACGGGCATGAGGCCAAGGGTCATTCCGACGTTGACGGCAAAGTGCACCAAGAGAATGCTGGCAATAGCCAATCCGAAGTAAAGTCCAAAGGATTGCTTTTGGCGTTGCGCGAGCAACGTCAATCGGATGATCAAACCTGCAAAGGCCAGAAGCACGAGGAAGGATCCGATAAAGCCCCATTCTTCGCCAACAGTACAAAAGATATAGTCGGTGGTCTGTTCTGGAACAAACCGAAGCCGGGTTTGGGTTCCCTGCATATAGCCTTTGCCAAAAAGTCCACCGGAGCCAATTGCAATGAGCGACTGCGCCGTTTGGTAGCCGGCGGCACTGGGGTCGTCCACCTGACCGAGCAGCAATTTGATCCTGATTTGCTGGTGGGGTTGTAAAACGTTTTCAAACACTTGATTGACGGTACTGGCCCAAGCTAGGGCTGCAATCCCCAGCCAAATTGCGGGATGCTTTAGCAACCGAATGAGCGGCATGCGCTTTCGGGCCCGAGAAACAATAAGGCTGAGCAGCGAGACGGAGCCAATGAGCAGGCGCACGGTTTCTGGACTCAAAGCCAAGGCTAAAAGCGACACTACGCCGATTCCAATGCTTCCAAATAGGTAGTATGAGGGCATTCCAGCGAAGTAGAATACCAGAAGGAAGGAGCTAAACACCAGTGCTGATCCGGCGTCTGGCTGCAAAAGAATTAGGACCATTGGTACTGCTACAACAATCATGGGCAGTAGCCGTCCGCGCCAGGTTTGCATGGGAGAACCGCCTCGTTCTAGGATTCGAGCAACCATTAATGCGGTTCCGAGTTTGGCGAATTCCGAGGGCTGAAGGCCAAAAGAACCAAGGTTCAGCCAGGATTTGTTTCCGCCGCGTTCCACACCAAAAAACAATACCGCAACCAAAAGGATGAGACTAAAACCATATACAGCCCATGCCAAAAATTCAAACAGGCGTGCGTCGGCCAAAAGCACGATAAGAATCAAAAAACTCGCAAGGACAATAAACTGCAGTTGTTTGCCGGCTTCGTGGTCCCAGCTCCACTGAAATTCATCGCCAACGGGGGTGACCGTCGCCAAAATATTGAGCCAACCGAACACGACCAAGAATACCACGAGGCCGACGCTAATAAAGTCGAGTTTGCCAACTAGGGGAGATGCGTTAGTGCGGTTCATCGTTGGCGAATCAGTAGGGCGGCAGTGCAGTTTGCACGGAATTTACTCGGTACTCGCCCGTTAGGCTGCCTTCGACCATTCGGCGGTAAAGATCGGGTCTTGAAATAGAATCGTGCAGGTAGGACTCCATCATCAGGCTTGCAATGGGCGCGGCCCAACGAGATCCCCAGTAGCCGTTCTCGACTATGATGGCGATGGCTATTTTGGGCTTATTCAAGGGGGCAAAAGAGGTAAAGATAGAATGGTCTTGACCGTGCGGATTTTGTGCGGTTCCGGTTTTGCCAGCCATCATTAGGCCCTCTAGCCTTGAGGCTCTCGCGGTGCCTGACTCAAAGACGTCACTCATGCCCGCAACGATGACTTCAAAGTGCTTGGGATCTATGGTGGTTTTATTGATCTTGGTGTACTGCTCGTCGCTAATGGCTATTCCGTCGATGGCGCGCACCACATGCGGACGAATCCACCAGCCTCGATTGGCTACGGCGGCTACCATGTTGGCAAGCTGAATGGGGGTCACGGCGAGCTCTCCTTGCCCAATGGCCAAAGAAATTACGGTAGGAGCCCTCCATCGGTCGCTTTGGTACACCTTGTTGAAGTAGCTTCCGTCGGGTACAAAGCCCTTGCGGCCCGTTGGCAGATCGACCCCCAAGTAGTCGCCCATGCCGAAGCTCTTAATGTGCCGATGCCATGAATCAATGCCCTGGCTTGCGCTCGGGTATTTTTCTAAGACTTTTTTAAGAATTTGGCAGTGATAATTATTGCAGCTCTTGCTTATGGACCCCCTTAAATCGAGCGTACCAGCCTTGCAGTGGCAGCCCACGTGCAATGAGCCAAAGTGAAACCCGTCAATGCAGGTGTACTGCGTTTCGTTGGTCACCACCCCCTCCTGCAGGCCGATTAAGGCATTTAAAATTTTGAATGGTGACCCTGGCGGGTATTCGGCAAGAATGGCTCGATCGTAGAGGGGCTTATTGATGGAATCGCGGTAAAGAACCGTATAGTTTCGAGATCGGTAACGGCCAACTAGAGCATTGGGGTCGTAGCTCGGTGCCGAGATAAGGGCTAGAATTTCGCCCGTACTGGGTTCGATGGCGACGATGCTGCCGCGCTTGCCCCGCATCAGCTCCTCCCCAAGGGCTTGAAGCTTGGCGTCAATGGTCAACTTTAATTCTGCCCCCATGACGGGCTGCATGTCGTATTCTCCGTTGGCGAAGGAGCCCACGTCGCGGTTGCGGTTGTCAACTACGATGTACTTGCGACCGCTTACTCCGCGAAGCACCTCTTCATAGGACGATTCAATGCCCGAAATCCCTAGGTAGTCCCCAAGGTCGTACTCGGGATGGCTTTTCATCACGTAGTCGTTGACCTCGCCAACGTAGCCCATAACGTTGCCGCCGTAGGCCTGGGGGTACTTTCTGAAGGTGCGCTTGCGCATAGAAACTCCTTCAAAAATGCTAACCTTCTCTTGGAGGGCAGCATAATCCTTAATCATCAGCCCTCTGAGGATTGCAAAGGGCCGGTAGGGAGCCTGAATACGAGCCTTTTTGAGCTCCTTGCGCACGCTGCTCAGGGGCTCCTGAAGAACCTCTGCAAGCCTTGCGGTATCGAGGTTAGTGAGTCTGCTCGATATAACCTCGACGTCGTAGGCAATTTGGTTGGTAGCCAAAACGACTCCGTTGCGGTCGCGCATTATGCCCCTCGGAGCATAAATCTTTTCAATTCTTTGGGCATTGTTAGCCGCATCGAGCGTGTACCGCTTGTCAATGAGCTGAATGTTGATCAGGCGCAGGGCAAACGATGATAAGAATCCGACTTCGAATCATCCTTGAGAGGACTTAGGATAGAACCATCCAATGGCAGTCGCAAAGGATCCGCTGACCACAATATTGATAAGGCTTCGCACAATGACCAAGGACCAAACGTGTCCGTCGTGGCTGGCCCAGATAAAGAGCCAAATGTGGTGGAGGCCAAAGGACAGGAGAAGCAGCGTGAACCACTTGCCCAGGCCCAAATCCTGGGGGGCGAAGGGAAGCTGCTCCTCGGCGGCGCGCGGGATTACGGCATTGAGCATCCAGGGCCGCATGTAGGCGAGTAAACTTGTCGCCATCAGGTGAAGTCCGCCACTCCCTTCGTGAAAGTCCATAGCAAGACCCATCAGCGCGCCAATAACGAGCAGTCCGTAGCGATTAAAATTGGCGGGAGCCAAAACAATTATCAAGGGGTATAGGTAGGGACTTAGGTAACCGCTGACCTCAATCTGGCTCAAGACCAGAAGCTGCACAATCAGAACCCAAAAAATAAGGCTTAACCAGGAACCGATTCTCGTCATGGTGCAATGCTGTCTCGTTCTACTTTTCGAATGCTAAATGCGGCCATCACCACCTGCTGCCGATAAAGATCCGCCGCCAAGCGCACTAGAGCAGTTTTGGTGAACTGGGTGGAATCAATAGAAACCCGATCAATGGTTCCAATGAGCCATCCCGCCGGAAAAAGATCAGACCGCGCGTCGGTGACCACCCGGTCCCCTTTTTTGAGGTCTGCCTCGTAGGCTACGTCGACGAATTCCGCGAAGCGAGCATTGGCGCTGTGCCACTGGAGCGTACCAAAGTGCCCGCTGCGCTCGGCGGAGGCCGAAATCCGCATCGACGGGTGGCTGAGTGGGGTTACGCGGCTGAATCCGTCGGTGGTTTCGTAGGCGATGCCAATGATGCCACTGCTGCCTAAAACGGCAAAGGGAGGCTTGAGTCCGGCATCACGGCCTACATCAATCAGGCCCCAGGGTTCGGCGCCATTGTGGGCAATAAACATCAATCGACCGGGAACAAAATCAAATCCAAATTCTTCATAGGCCTGCACGGGCGGTTTGATGCTGTCTGGCTCTGCGGCACTGCGAACCCTAGACAACTCCGCAATGAGTGCGGAATTTTCTTCTCTTAGGTTGAGGTAGGTTTCCCAGCCGTTGAGCCATCCGCGCCATTGGGCTTGGCGCTGTAAAACCTGGGCCCAATAAAGGTTTTCATGCGCGAGCGACCGAGCGTAGGTCAAGCTCAAACCCAGTGTTTGAAGCAGCAGCAATGAGAGAACCATGCGGTACCTTATGAAAAACCGCAGAATGTTTTGCATGATTTAGCGCATCAAAAGAGTGCGGTACTTATCCAGGTTCTTGAGCGCGATGCCGGTCCCACGAACCACCGCACGAAGGGGATCTTCAGCCACATACACTGGCAAGTCGGTGCGTGCCGAGATGCGCTGGTCCAGTCCGCGAAGAAGCGAGCCGCCACCGGCCATGTAGATGCCTGAATTGTATATATCGGCAGAAAGCTCAGGGGGCGTTAGCGATAAGGCCTCCATTACGGCCTCTTCAATTCGCATGAGCGACTTGTCGAGTGCGCGCGCAATTTCATTGTGTGAAATATCGACCTGCTTGGGCTTGCCCGAGACCAAATCACGACCCTGAACGCTCATGCCGTCGGGAGGCGAGGGCAGGTTTTCGAGCGCGGACCCCACATTGATCTTAATCTGCTCGGCAGTGCGGTCTCCCACATACAGGTTGTGGTGGGTTCGCATGTAGTAGGCTATGTCGTTGGTAAAAACGTCACCGGCAATTTTAATCGACTTATCGCAGACAATTCCGCCTAAGGCTAGAACGGCAATTTCTGTGGTTCCACCCCCGATGTCAATAATCATGTTCCCCTTGGGCTCAAGAACATCTACACCAATACCAATTGCAGCAGCCATTGGCTCGTGAATGAGGTAGACCTCCTTAGCGTTGGCGTGCTCTGCAGAGTCGCGCACTGCGCGCTTTTCGACTTCGGTAATTCCGCTTGGAATGCAAATGACCATCCTCAAGGAAGGAGCGAACCACTTGTTTTTAAGTGCCGGAATACTTTTAATCATTTCGCGAATCATGTGCTCCGAGGCAACGAAGTCCGCAATAACCCCGTCTTTTAGGGGGCGAACCGTGCGAATGTTTTCGTGCGTTTTTCCGTGCATTTGCATGGCCTCGTGGCCAATAGCAAGAATGGCATTCGTCGTGCGATCCATGGCAACAATCGACGGAGCATCCACGACAACCTTGTCGTTGTGAATAATTAGGGTGTTCGCGGTACCGAGGTCGATCGCGATGTCGTAGGTAAGAAAGTCAAATAATCCCATAGTCTAGTTCAATGTTTGAAGTGACGAAATCCAGTCGTAACCATAGCCATGCCGTTTTGATCGCAGTACTGAACGCTTAAATCGTCCTTAACGCTACCTCCTGGCTGTATGACCGCTGTAATTCCTTCTTGATGTGCAATTTCGACACAATCCGGGAACGGAAAAAATGCATCCGATGCCATAACTGCACCTTGTAACGAAATTCCAAATGATTTTGCCTTGTGTATGGCCTGCTGTAGGGCGTCAACCCGCGATGTTTGCCCCGTGCCAGAGGCTAAAAGCCGGCGATCTTTAACCAGAACAATGGTGTTGCTTTTGGTATGCTTGCTGATGGCTGAGGCATAAAGCAGGTCGTGGGTTTCTGCCTGGGTGGGGGCGATTTTGGTTGCGACCTTCAAATCGTCCAAGCCGTCAATGTGGCGGTCGCACTCTTGAATGAGCAGTCCGTTCATGGCGGAACGCAGTCGGTAGTCCGCCGATTTTTGAGGGCGGATTTTGGCCATAATCCGGTTCTTTTTGCTCTGGAGCAAAGCCAAGGCTTCGGGTGCAAAGTCTGGCGCCAGGAGCACCTCAAAAAATAGATCGTTTATTTTCTCGGCTGTGGCCAGGTCGAGCCTTTGGTTGCAGGCAATTACCCCACCAAAGGCAGAAACCGGATCAGACGAAAGGGCTGCAGTCCAGGCTTCGCTCAAGGTTGCACGGCTGGCCATTCCGCAGGCGTTGTTGTGCTTGATAATTGCTACCGTGGCCTCGGGCCCATCGAGGCAGTAGTCCATCGCGGCCTCCACGTCCAAAAGGTTGTTGTAGCTCAATTCTTTACCGCAAAGTTGCTCAAGCCGGGCATTTAGATCGCCCACAAACCAGGCTTTTTGGTGCGGATTTTCTCCGTAGCGCAAGGCCATTCGTGGACCCTGAAGTGCCGCAAAGGGTTCCTTGCTGCCCGTCATCCATGCCGCAATCTGCGCGTCGTAGTGCTGGCTGGCCCTAAACGATGCGCAAGCAAAAGCCCTGCGCTGCTCCAGCGTAAGGGTTCCGCCCTGAGAACGCAGCAGTTCAAGTGCCTCGCCATACTGTGCCGTGGAACTCACCACCCAGCAGTGCTCAAAATTTTTGGCGGCAGCCCTTAGGAGCGAAATGCCGCCAATATCAATTTTTTCAATAATGTCCTCTTCTGCAGCTCCGGAGGCAACCGTGTCCTCAAAGGGATAGAGGTCAACGACCACCATATCAAAGCTCGGAATCCCAAAACGTTCGACCGTGTCGCGGTCGTCTTTGCGGTTGCGGCGCCATAGAATCCCACCAAAAACCAGCGGATGCAGGGTTTTGACTCGACCCTCCAGAATGCTTGGGAAGCCCGTAACGGTCTCCACAGAGGTCACTGGGAGCCCCAGTCCCTCAAGAAATGACTGCGTGCCGCCGGTGCTATATAGCTTGACGCCAAGCTTATGAAGTTCCCGAGCCAGGGGCTCAAGACCGTCTTTGTGGTATACCGAGATAAGGGCCGACCCTATTTTTTGCAAAGCATCAATAATTAGAGAAATACAGTCCGTAAAAGTACGGAGAACATGGCATGAACTTTGACTAAATTGCGGCTGTGCGAGCGCTATTTTTTATCCTCTGGGAATCCGGTCGGTTGGCTTGGAATGCAATGACTGCCAACCTTTTGCGGACTACGCTCTCCCTTCTTGGAATTGCGGTCGGAATTTTTTCTATCATTTCGGTTTATGCCGTGGTCGACAGCTTGGAGCGCAGCATTCGACAAAGCGTTCAGGGCCTCGGTACCAACGTGGTATACGTTCAAAAATGGCCCTGGGGCGGGGGCGGAGGGGAGTATCCCTGGTGGAAATATTTTCAACGCCCAGAAACGGAGTACCGCGAATACGTGCAACTCGCCCAACGAATGGAGCGAACCTCCGGAATTGCTGCCGTTATGGGATTGCGCCCCACCTTGGAAGCTGGGTCCAACTCGGTTGAAAATGCACAAATGCGTGGCGTTACGGAACACTACGCAACACTGTGGAAGTTGAAATTGGAGCAAGGGCGAGCGTTCAGCACCACGGAAGCCCGCAGCGGAAGGCCTGTTTGCGTATTGGGAGCAAGCATAGCAGAAGGACTTTTTCCCACGTCGGTAGCTGTTGGTAA
>JBEEMM010000013.1:0-18031 GCA_041192685.1 Bacteroidota bacterium
CGGAGCGTGAGCGTAACCGAACCCTCCAAAATGGGCACGCGAACCATGTCAGAGGCAGGATTGGGGTAAATTCCTAAGGACTCCTTGTCGGAAATCACTGCGTCATTAGACGAACCAAGGGGACGATTAACACTGGTGGTAGTGGTTTGGAACCAACCGCGTCCGTGTGTAGCGATAAAGAAATCCCCCTCGGTCGGCGACGACACCGGATTGTTAGGGTCGTACAAGAAGTCCGTGCGGTACTGCTCAATCTCAAAGACCGGAACGCGCGCCATGCCGTTGTTCTCTTCGCTGTAGGTCGGCGTGGCCGAGGTAATGTTGTCGGTCATAAAGACTCCCCACTCCGAACCAACCATCAGGCGGTTGGGGTTGCCCTTGTCAAACGAAACCGAATAGCAAGGCATGGTCGGTAGATCGCCCTGCTTGTTCTGGAAGGTAGGAGCGGCAGACAAAGCATTAGTCGACACATGAATGTAGGAGGTGTTGCCATAGTTGCCTAGGCTCACCGCAACCCGGTTTGCATCGGAAGGATGCACATCAATTCCGGTAACTGAACGACCCGACCAGTTGCCAATTTGCGTAACCGTTAGTAGGTAGTTGGCCGAATCCGTAAAGGCTTGGTTGGCTTTGCGCGCCGCAAGAAGGTTTGAAATACGGTAAAGACGTCCGCTGGTGGTGGACACAAACAAATGATTGCCGTCGTTTGAAATCTTCATGTATTGGGGCGTAACTCCGTTGCCAAGATGCGCAATCTGCCACCATTCGGGGGTCTTACTAAAGTCATGCACCTCACGGGTCATGAAAATTCCTCCAATTTTGGGGAAGCTTGCCGTCGTATGCGAAGTCAAACCCACAAAAAACATCGACTGAATGGGGTCTTGTATTTTGAAGACCTGACCAGAATCCAAGCGAGTTGGAGTAGCAGCACGCACAGGCAGAGCGCCAATGGAAGACTTCAAACCGATGCTTGAACCCGCTGGCAAGTACACGTTGCAGGTCAAAATAACCTCTGCAATCGGCGGAGAAGTAAAGGTGATGTCAAAATAACCCGAGTCCGCATTGAATACCCCCGTTGCGTCGCCAGAAACGACGCCGTTGGCATTAGAAGTGGCATTCAAAGGACCGGCCTTGATGCGCAGGGTATTGGGAATAAACTTAGCGGCAAGCTGAAGGTGAGAAATCTTGCCTCTAAACGTACGCTTGACCCCGTCGCCAAAACCCATGGAACGAATTCCTGGGAGGAGTTGAAAGCGCACCGTGTCGTGCGACAGAGCGTCGTTCGTAGTCTCCCAAAGCTCAAAAGGCATCATCCAGCTCGCCAGCTGAAGCCCTTGCAGGGTGGCCAAATTCATGTATGGGCTCTCGAAGCCAGACCAACCCTCACCCTCGTCGTTAGAGCGGCTAAAGTTGCCATTCTGGGTCTCTGAGAACATCACTTTAGGATCAAGCCAAGAAATGTCGCTGTGTCCGCCGTCGCCGCCGGCAACCTTCTTCACCCCATGCGGACTAACACTGGTGTAGTCCAGGTAGCTGGTTCCATTGTCTTGGCAACCGCCAAGCAAACGACGATCCTTACCTACACCAAAACCAAAGTATTGGTAGGTATTGTACCCAAGATTGCGCTCAAACCAGGTTGCACCGTGGTTGTTTGACTTAAATACCCCGCCATCGTTGGAAGTAAAAATGACATCGGGGTTATTGGGATCTACAATTAACTCATGGCTGTCAGCGTGCAGGTAGAATGGATTTTGTGCGAAATCATTGAGCGTTGAAGCCTGCTCCCACCCGGTTGCGGAAGACCAGGTCCACACTGTGATGCCGCCAAGCCATATTCTGTCTTTGTCTTTGGAACTAACCGTTAAAAACAAATCCCAAATCCCCTGGCAGTACCTGCCTGAACCCACTCCGTTGCAGAGGGGGTCGAAATTGTTGCTTCGCTGAGCAATACGAGCCCAGGTAGCGCCTCCGTCGGTAGAGCGGTATACACCAGACAATTCACTGCCGCTGGTCTGAACCACATAAACGTAGTTCTCGTCCTGGGGACTAACCGTGTAGCGAATGCGACCGCCCGCGCGGCGAGGAAGGCTGGTGGCATTTAGAACAGGACTCGATACCTCGGTAAACGTGCTGCCGTCGGTTGACTTCATGGTACGGCCCGCTTGATTTACCCAAAGCTTACCCGAAACCGACATTGAAAAATCGGTAATCATTCCGCTGAGCAATTGAGTCCACGTGGTTCCGCCGTCGGTAGTCTTCATTAAACCGTTGTTGGTTGCTGCATAAATGGTATTTGCATCGGTGGGATGTGCCGCCATGCTAGCCACAGCAGTCCAAGCAGCACTTCCGGAGTTGTTCGCCGGAATGGTACTTGCTAGCTGAACAAAGTTCACACCGTCGGTGGATTTACACACACCCCGACCGGCGAAATTGGGAGTAGAGGTAGATCCTCCACCGCCGTAACCCATCCAAATTTCGCCCGTACCGTAGTAGATATCGCCGTTGGCGGCTTGACAAAGACTGCCCACGGACTGATTCGCTCCCGGATCACTCACTGCCGTCCAGCTCGCCCCTCCGTTGGTAGAACGGTACAGTCCACCACCGACAGAGCCAGCGTAAACAATATTGGAGTTGCTGCGGTCAATTAAAATAGCCCTTGTGCGACCGCCGTGGTTGTCGGGGCCCCTGGTCTCCCAGTTCAAGGTATTTGTTTTTGAAGAAATTTGCTGCATCTGCGCCCAGGCAGCTTGCACCGCATTGGGGTCAATTTCACCGGTCACCTGGTTAGCCTTGAGCATGTGCATGTAGTCGCTGTAGCCCGCATAGGCCGCGTTGATGCCTGATTCACGGGGCTGATACTGACGCTGCTGGCCACCTTGCAGGGTAGCAAAAGCCACTACTGCAGCAACAAAGGCCGCCGAAGCAGCAATTAAGGAGATTCTAAGAGTGCGTTTCATTTTCAAGAGATGGGTAAAGCAAGTGTTAAAAATAAGGTAAAAAAGTCTTAGTGCACATGCCTCTCGGCGTGGTACGATGAACGAACGAGCGGACTGCTCTCTACATGACGAAACCCAAGGGTTTTGGCGAATTCACCGAGGCGATCGAACTCTTCGGGTTCCACAAAGCGCTGAACGGGCAAGTGATTCGGTGAAGGCTGCAAATACTGCCCCATGGTTACGACGTCCACGCCCACCGAACGAGCGTCTTCAAGGGATTGGCGAAGCTCGCTTTCTGTCTCACCAAGACCCAGCATAATTCCGGTTTTGGTCCGGTTCACTCCCTGGGCCTTTAGGTAGCGGAGTACCTCAAGACTTCGGTCGTACTGAGCCTGCACACGCACCTGGCGGGTGAGGCGGCGAACCGTTTCTAAATTGTGGCTTACCACCTCAGGGGCAGCGCCGACAATACGGTCAATTTGGTCGGTAATTCCGCGAAAGTCAGGAATCAAGGTCTCCATCGTGGTGCCCGCAGAAAGCCTCCGAACCGCCTGAATGGTCTCTGCCCAAATGATGGAGCCACCGTCGGGCAAATCGTCGCGATCGACGCTAGTTAGCACGGCATGCTTAATCTTCATGCGCTGAATCGACCGAGCAACGCGATCGGGCTCGTCCCAATCCACGGCAAGCGGACGGCCGGTAGCTACATTGCAAAATCCGCATGAACGGGTGCAGATATTGCCTAAAATCATGAAGGTGGCTGTGCCCTCTCCCCAGCATTCGCCCATATTAGGGCATCGGCCCGACTCGCAAATAGTATGAAGCTTGTACTGGTCTACCACCGAACGCACAGCGCGGTAGTTGTCGCCTGTAGGCAATTTGACTCGCAGCCAATTGGGCTTGCGGACCGGGGTCGCTTTTGGAGGTAAAGGTTCCATTAGGAGTTGTAACGCATGCTTAGGCCAATCAGTTCACCGAATTAAACCAATCCGAAGAGATACCCATGTGGCTCTCGTGAAGGACGCGTCCGTCGGCACTGCGCCAAAGAATCTGCGGACTCTCGTGCTCCACGCTCCACTGGTCGGCGAGCTCAAGACTCAGGGACCGGTTGGCTACGACATCGAGGTAGGCAATGTCGGAATCGGGATGCTCTACGACCCATTTTTGAACCCGATTAAGGGCCATGGTAGAAATGCTGCAGCGCGTGCTGTGCTTAAAGACAAGGATTCCGCCCCGAAAAAGACCGAGGCGGCTAAGGTCGTCAAGGCTGGCGACCGGAACTAAACTCATACCCGGCCCGAGGGTTCTGCCTTGGACGCGTCTCCGACAAAGGTCGGACACAGGTCTGCAGACTTACAGGACGTAGCGCTGGATAGGGAAGCAGCAATAAAAAGTGCCGCAAGAAAGGTTTTTAGGGCTCGCATAAAAGCAAAAATACGAAGTTTGCACTGTGCTTCGCATTCCCGACCCTCCTGACGATTGGCTTTTGGCCTTGAACCGCTTTGATGGCGAAGCATTATGGCGGAATATCATGCCCCAGATTGAGGCATCGTACGGTTCGGGAGAAGTCCTTCCGCCCGCGCATCAGCTCTGGACTGCGCTCGAGCTCTGCCCCTTTGAATCGGTGCGGATTGTGGTCTTGGGGCAGGATCCCTACCACAGCGCCGGCCAGGCCCATGGATTGGCTTTTTCGGTTCCCACGGGGGTTGCGCCTCCCCCCTCCCTACGCAGTATTTTTAAGGAACTCCGCTCTGATACTGGGCTGGAGCCGCCAAAGTCCGGCGACCTGAGCGGCTGGGCTAGGCAGGGCATTCTGCTGCTTAATACCGCACTGACGGTGCGCACGGGTGAACCAGGAAGCCATGCCGACGGACGATGGAATGGATTGGTGGATTCCATTCTTCGGACCCTAAATGCCGAAGAACGCCCCATCGTTTTTTGGCTTTGGGGCGCCCAGGCGCAAAAACGAGCGGCATTCCTAAGCAACCCGGGCCACCTTGTTTTAGCTACATCCCACCCTTCTCCGCTTGGGGCCTACCGCGGATTTTTGGGCAGCAAACCCTTTAGCAAAACCGAGGATTGGTTCAAAAGTCAGGGTCTGTCTGCGCCCGATTGGTCGGCAAGCCAACCTACCTTTGAGCGGTGATGACCACCCTGCTCCTTACCGCCGCTCTTCTAGTGCTGGCTGCTATTTTGCTGATCCAAGTCCGCAGGGGTTCTGGGTCTCTACCCCAGGCCGACGCAGGCCTAAAGGCATTGTACGAAGCATCCATTCAAAGGCAGCGCGAGCTTGAATCCGCCTTGGTTGCGTCCCAGCAGTCCCAGCGTGAAGCGGAGTTGTCATTAGCCCGCAATCAAGAGCGCCTTGCCGCAATGGATTCCGCGCGGACTGAGGTAGATACCCAGCGAGAACAGCTTAAAAACGAATTCAAGGTAGTGGCGCAAGAGGCGCTCAGCCAGCAGTCGCAAATGCTTCAGGACCAACTTAAGCAGGGCAACCGAGCCGAACTCGACGTGATGCTCGCCCCGTTCCGATCCAAGCTCGATCTTTTTGGCGAGCGCGTCGAGAAGACCCACCTTCAGGGGGTACAGGAGCGAAGCGAACTCAAGGCAGAGGTGCGCAACCTGATGGAGCAGTCCGAGAAACTCCGCAACGAAGCCAATGCCCTGACCAAGGCCCTGCGGAGCGACAACAAGGCTCAGGGCAATTGGGGCGAAATGGTGCTCGAGAAGCTGCTGGAGCGCAGTGGTTTGACGCGCGATTTGGAGTACAGTGTGCAAACGTCAACTACGGATTCAGACGGCCGCCGCCTGCAGCCCGACGTGATCCTGAACCTTCCCGAGGGCAAGCACCTCATTATTGACTCCAAGGTCAGCCTGATTGCCTATGAGCGTTTTGTAAATGCTGAAACGCCCGAAGAACAGGCAATTGCCATAAAAGAACACATTGCCTCGCTTCGCAGCCACATTCGCGGACTTTCTGACAAGAACTACCAAAACCTCTACGACATTTCGCTTGACTTTGTGCTGCTCTTTGTTCCCATTGAGGGCGCGTTCAGCACCGCGCTTCAGGCAGAGCCTGGGCTGTTCCAGGAGGCCTTTGACCGCAACATAGCCTTGGTAAGTACCACGACTCTTTGGACTACCCTGCGCACCGTGGGCACTTTGTGGCGCCAGGAGCGACAAAATCGCAATGTTGGGGAGATTATTCGCCAGGCGTCGGAATTGTACGACAAGTTTGTGGGTTTCTCTGACGAACTCATCAAGGTAGGCAACCAAATGAATACGGCGTCTTCGACCTACGAAAACGCCATGAAGCAACTAAGCCAGGGCAAGGGCAACCTGGTGCGGCGCGCCGAGCAGCTCCGGCAGCTCGGGCTTAAAAACAGCAAAAACACGCACCCTTCGCTCTTAGATCGAGCCCTACAGGGCGAGTCAGAAGAAGACAAAACCGATAATTTATGAGCGAGCAACTAGACGACCAACTGATTTACGGGATTCGCCCGATTGAAGAAGCCCTTGAATCAGAAGTGGTACTCGACCGCGTTTTTATCTCGCAGGAATCGCGCAACCCCGCGCTTATGGCCATTGCGGCCAAGGCCCGGAAGAAGGGAATTTTTGTAAAGTTTGTTCCGATGGAGCGCATGCAGCGCTTCACCCGTGCCAACCACCAGGGCGTGGTAAGCTGGGCGTCCAGCGTAGCCTATGCTGACCTGTCTGAGGTAATGGCAGGGTTGGCGGAACGTGGGGTTGACCCGCTGGTGATTGTGCTCGACCGTGTGACCGACGTGCGCAACGTGGGCGCCATTGCCCGGTCCTGCGAGAGCTTTGGGACCCACACGATTGTGCTTTCTGAGGGTTCGGCCCCGATGAATGCCGACGCCGTGAAATCTTCGGCTGGAGCCCTGCTGAACATGCCCATTTGCCGTGTACGATCATTGCCCATTACCCTGACTTCGCTCGAGATGAGCGGATGCAAAATTGTAGGCATTTCGGAGAAAGCTACCGGAACCCTTGCCGACTGCGACCTGCGCGGGCCCCTAGCCTTGATTATGGGTTCTGAAGAGAATGGAATTTCTCCGGCCCTTTGGAAGGCCTGCAACGAAACCGCTAAGATTCCCACCAGCGGCGAAACGGCATCGCTCAACGTTTCGGTTGCGCTTGGCATTGCGCTCTATGAGGTGTCGATGCAGCGGCGGGCATAGCCAGCTGCTCGCAGCTAGTTCCTGGCCAAAGCCGCCAGCAGCTTTTGGGCAATCTCGATTTTGACTTCGGCGTCTGCGAGCTTTTTGCGCTCAGCCTCTACGACGGCCGATGGGGCTCCTGAAACAAACTTTTCGTTGGATAGCTTGGCTTCGATGCTGCGCTTGAATCCGCTGTAGTACACGATTTCATTTTGGGCCTTTGCGCGCTCGGCCTCGACGTCGACGGTGTCGGCTTCAACCAGCACGCGGAGTTCGGCGGTTCCGGCGCGCAGCGGGAGTCCGCCCTCGGCACTGCCCCATAGGGTTTGGGTAAGCTTAGCGATCGCCGGCCAACCCGCAGGCTTCTGGGCTGCGTCGGCCGTCAGTGCCAACTTAAAGGCAATGTTTTTCTCGATTCTAAAGGTGCGAAGGGCCACCACGTGGGCCTCGACCGACGAAAACTCAGCGGGATCGTACGCGGTTCCGCCCGAAGTCGGATAGGCTGCGAAATCGAGGAAGTCGGACTCAGCCCGGTCTGAAAGAAGGTGCCACACCTCTTCGGTAAGGAAGGGCATGAAGGGGTGCAGGGCCGCCATGAGCTCTTCAAAAAAGCCCACGGTCGCGCGGTAGACGCCCGACGAAATCGGCTGCCCGTAAGCGGGCTTTACCAGCTCGAGGTACCAGGCGCAGAAGCTGTTCCAGGTGAGCTTGTACAAGCGCATCAGGGCCTCCGACAGGGCATAGCGGTCATAGTCGCGCTGCAGCTCGGCAAGCTCGGCGTCAAATTGGGCTCGGAACCAAAGCACCGCCCACTCGGCGGCCTCGTCGGCAGGCGCGTCGTCGGATGCGGTCCAGCCCTTGACCAAGCGAAGGGCGTTCCAAACCTTGTTGGTGAAGTTGCGGCCCTGCTCGCAGAGGGACTCGTCAAAGGGCAAGTCGTTGCCGGCCGGAGAAGTCAGCAGCATGCCCATGCGCACGCCGTCGGCGCCGTAGGTATCCATCAGCGCAATGGGGTCGGGCGAATTACCCAAGGATTTTGACATCTTGCGGCCGAGCTTATCGCGCACGATTCCCGTGAGGTAGACGCGCTCAAAGGGGCGCTTGCCCGCGTATTCGTAGCCGGCCATCGCCATGCGCGCGACCCAGAAAAACAAGATTTCGGGGGCCGTCACCAGGTCTTGGGTCGGGTAGTAGTATTGGATTTCGGGGTTTTCGGGGTTGCGAATTCCGTCGAATACGCTCAAAGGCC
Source organism: Bacteroidota bacterium (assembly GCA_041192685.1). Taxonomy (GTDB): domain Bacteria; phylum Bacteroidota; class Bacteroidia; order Flavobacteriales; family Schleiferiaceae; genus TMED14. The sequence continues at coordinate 8,367 of JBEEMM010000013.1, forward strand.
ACAGCCAGCTCGAGAACCAGGTATCGAGGCAGTCAGGGTCTTGCTGAAGGTCGGCGGCGGTCAAGTCCGCGCGGCCGCTGGCCAAGCGGGCTTTATCAAGCGCCTCTTCGGCGCTCAAAGCAACCACGTAGTCGTGCTCCCCTGGGCCGTAGAAGTAGGCCGGGATGCGGTGCCCCCACCAAAGCTGCCTTGAAATGCACCAGTCTCTGACGTTCTCCATCCAGTGGCGGTAGGTATTCTTGAACTTGTCGGGAATCAGCTGAATTTCGTCGCTCATGACCGCGTCGAGGGCTGGTTTTGCCAAGCTGGGCATGCGCACCCACCACTGCAGCGACAGGCGAGGCTCCACTACGGCACCGGTTCGCTCGCTGGTGCCCACCGTAGAAGCGTATTCTTCGGTTTTGGCAAGATGACCGCTGGCTAAGAGGTCCTCGGCAACCTTCTTGCGGGCGGCAAAGCGCTCCATGCCTTCGTACTGCAGGCCGTGAACGCTGAGGGTTCCGTCTTCGTTGAGTACGTCGAGCACCTCGAGCCCGTGCTTTTGGCCTATGGCGTAGTCGTTCCAGTCGTGGGCCGGGGTCACCTTGAGGCAGCCGGTTCCGAAGTCGGTCGTCACGTAGTCGTCGAGGATGATGGGAACCTCGCGTCCGCCCACCGGTACGCGCACGTGCAGGCCGTGGAGCGCCGTATAGCGCGCGTCTTTGGGATTAACCGCAACGGCCACGACTCCCATGATGGTTTCGGGGCGCGAGGTGGCGACGGTCAAAAAAGTTCCAGGACGCTCCACGACCTCGTACTTCACATAGTACAGCGTGGCCGTGATGTCTTTGTGGAGAACCTCTTCGTCCGAAAGCGAGGTTTTGGCCTCAGGATCCCAGTGGACCATTCGGAGTCCGCGATAAATATGGCCCTTGGCGTGCAGGTCGGCAAAAACCTGGTACACGCTGTCGCTGCGAACCTCGTCCATGGTGAATGCCGTGCGGTCCCAGTCGCAGCTGGCACCGAGCTCCTTGAGCTGCTCGAGAATGATTCCGCCGTGCTTGTGCGTCCATTCCCAGGCGTGCTCGAGAAAGGCCTCGCGGCTTAGGTCGGACTTTTTAATCCCCTCGGCGCGAAGTTTTTGCACCACCTTGGCTTCGGTGGCAATGGAGGCATGGTCCGTACCCGGAACCCAGCAGGCGTTGAATCCGCGCATGCGAGCCCGGCGAATAAGGACGTCTTGAATGGTGTTGTTGAGCATGTGGCCCATGTGCAGTACACCGGTCACGTTGGGCGGCGGAATCACTATTGCATAGGCCGGACGATGGTCGGGAATCGAGGCAAATGCCTTGTTTTGGAGCCAGGTCTGGTACCAGCGTCGCTCGACCTGGCGGGTAGCGTAATGCGAAGGAATTTCCATGAGAAGCGCAAAGGTAACCTTGTGGCATTTTTTTTGCGTAGGTTTAGTTGCATCGGTTACATTTGCCCCTGCGACAGCTAAACAAATAATATTTTTAACAATGAAGTACATTTTCACTGCGGCAGCCATTGCACTCTCTACTACGTTTGCCTTGGGTCAGAATGCCAACGCTCCCCAAATCACATTCACCCAAGAGACTATTGACTACGGTGTAATCAAGAAGGCATCCAACGGAGAGCGCGAGTTCACCTTCAAGAATACCGGCAAAGAGCCCCTAATTATTACCAACTGCGTGGGTTCATGCGGCTGTACTGTGCCCATCTGGCCCAAGACCCCCATCGCTCCTGGCGAGAAGGCGTCCATCAAGGTTAAGTACGATACCCAGCGCATCGGGAACTTTCAAAAGACCGTAACCGTTACCAGCAACGCGGCTGCTCCTACCAAAGTATTGACCATTAAGGGCAATGTAGAAGACGTTCCTGCTCAACCGACTACTCCCGTCAATACTTCAGGTGCCTCCAAGGTTAGCAAGTAATTGGTTCCACTAAAGTTTTTAACCTGCAGCCTACCGCTGCGGGTTTTTTATTGACCTTTGCCTTCACTATGCCAAAGATTTCATCCCGTGGGCTGCATATGCCCGAGTCTCCGATTCGCAAGCTCGCCCCCTTTGCTGAGGCTGCCGCCAAGCGCGGAACCAAGATCTACTACCTCAACATTGGCCAGCCCGACATCGACAGTCCAAGCCAGGCGCTTGATGCGGTCAAAGGCAGCAACCTAAAGGTGCTTGAGTACAGTCCCTCAGCGGGTTTTGCGAGCTACCGCGAGGGTCTTGCCAAATACTACCGAGGCATCGGACTTAAGGTTGAAGCACAGGATGTGCTGGTCACCACCGGAGGTTCTGAGGCCCTGTCTTTTGCCATGGGCAGTATTCTTGACCCGGGCGACGAGGTGCTTATTCCCGAGCCCTATTATGCCAACTACTTTGGCTTTGCGCAGGCTTTGGGCGCCAAGGTGGTATCGGTTCCGAGCAGCATTCAGTCGGGCTTTGCCCTGCCTCCCATTGCCGATCTTGAAACGCGGATTACGCCGCGGACCAAGGCCGTATTGGTCTGCAATCCGGGGAATCCAACCGGCTATGTCTACCGACGCGACGAGCTCGAAGCCCTGCGCGACATGGCCTTAAAGCACGATTTGTTTGTGATTGCCGACGAGGTCTACCGCGAATTCGTGTACGACGGCGCAGAAGCCATCTCGGTAATGTCCTTGGCCGGACTGGAGCAGCACGCCGTGCTCATTGACAGTGTTTCAAAGCGATACAGCATGTGCGGAGCCAGGATTGGATGCATGGTTAGTAAAAATTCCGACCTGATGGGCACGGCGCTAAAGTTTGCTCAGGCACGCCTGTCGCCGCCCACCTACGAACAAATTGCAGCGGAGGCCGCCTTAGCGACTCCCGCGAGCTACTTCAAAGAGGTCAATGCCGAGTATACTGCCCGGCGCGATACCCTGGTCGGCCGACTCAATGCCATGAACGGTGTTTTTTGTCCTAAACCCCGGGGCGCTTTTTATGCGGTAGCCGAGCTTCCTGTGGACGACGCCGAAGCATTTTGCCGCTGGATGATTGAAGATTTTTCTCACCATGGCGAGACCGTAATGATGGCTCCTGCCGCGGGTTTCTATGCCGATCGGTCGCTAGGCAAACGCCAAGTCCGCCTGGCTTACGTGCTCAAGCAGTCCGCACTGGAACGGGCAATGGACGTGCTCGAGCAGGGGCTTGCCTCCTACCCGGGCCGAACTCTCTAGGGCCGTGGTAGCAGAACGGAACGCTTCACTCAAGCCCTACAACAGCTTCGGACTTGACGTTCGTGCGGAACGCCTCTACCATTTGGAGTCTGAGATGCACCTGCTCGAATACCTCGACGACCCCGAAGGCTACGGCCAGCACAGCCTTCTCTTGGGCGGAGGATCCAACATGCTGATCGCAGGCGACATTAAGGGATCCGTGGCTCGTGTGGCTTGGACCGGACGCCGCCTGATCGAAGAGGGCGATGGTTTTATTATCGTCGAGGCTGCCGCTGGCGAAAATTGGCAGGACTTCGTGCAGTGGACGGTAGATCAGGGCTGGGGAGGCCTTCAGAACCTGTCATTGATTCCCGGACTAGTAGGAACGGCCCCCATTCAAAACATAGGGGCTTACGGCGTCGAGACCAAAGACAGCTTGCACTCCCTTCGCTGGATGCGTTGGGCGGACGGCGAAATTGAAGAATTCTCGAATGCACAGTGTGAATTCGGCTACCGCGACAGCCTGTTTAAAGGCCGACTCAAGGACCAGGGAGTAATTCTCTCGGTTCAGTTCAGGCTCAGCAGCCGCGACCATACCCTGGTTACCCACTACGGTTCCGTGGCCGAAGAACTGGCACTGAGGGGCGCTGAGGCCGGGCTGAGAAGCATCGCAGATGCGGTGATGTCGATTCGCCGAAGCAAGCTACCCAACCCCGCCGAACTGGGAAATTCGGGGTCCTTCTTTAAAAACCCTACTGTGGACGCCCAAAAAGCCGCAGAGTTGGCTCAAGAATACCCCAATTTAGCGCAGTACCCCCAAGCCGACGGACGCGCCAAGCTGGCTGCAGGCTGGCTCATTGAACAAGCCGGATGGAAGGGACGTCGGCAGGGCAATGCAGGGATGCATGCCAAGCAGGCCCTGGTGCTTGTGAACTATGGCGGAGCTAGCGCCGCGGAGCTGCTGGCTGTGGCTCGACAGGTTCAGGCCGACGTGCTCGCAAAGTTCCAAATTGCCCTTGAAATGGAGGTCAACCTAATTGAAGGAGTTTTTGACGGACTTTAGTCTGGCTTCGGTGCGAAGTCTGACGAGCTAATGGGTATCTTTGCACCATCGCATGGCACTACTAAAACTCTCCCTCATCGCCGCAGTAATGCTCGGAATCGGAATGCTTGGCATTGCCATTAAGATTTGGGGCAAAAAAGACGGAAAATTCGCAGGAACCTGCGCTTCGCAGAGTCCATTCCTCAATCAGAACGGTGAAAATTGCTCGTTCTGCGGCAAGGAGCCGAGCGAGCAGTGCGCCAAAGACTAAATTTTACTTAAGGGAATTGTAGATCTTCACGCCTCCCTTGGGGTCGCTGTAGATTAAAATCGCATCCCACTCCGGATGCCCTGCCAGCCATTGCTTGGTGCCTTGCATTCCAATAACCATTGCCATTGTCGCATAGGCATCGGCCTCGGCGCAGGTGGGCCCAATTAGGGTAGCACTGAGCATGTCGGTGGGAGCCGGCCAACCCGTTCGTGGATCTATGCTGTGTCCGTATTTAAGGCCTGTTGCGGAATCAACCTGAAACTTGCGGTAGTTCCCTGAGGTCGCCAGGGCACGGTCGTCCAGCTTAACGGTGAGCTGGAGGCTACGGTCCCCGGAGGTCAGGGGTTTCTCGATACCCACCGTGAATGACTTGTCTTCGGATTTTTGTCCGAAGGCGCGGACCTCTCCCCCTATTTCTACGAATGCAGCAGTGGCGCCGCGCGCACGAAGGGAGTCAAGCAGTAAATCCACCGAATGCCCTTGGGCGAAGGCATTGACGTTGATTGGACGAGTTAGGGTCATAGGGCCCTTGACCGGAGCGATTGGGGTCCATTTGACGCGGAGCATTAGGGAGTCCACCAGTACTGAGTCGCGCGCAGGGCCTTCGCCGCTGGGCAGCAACTGGCTCCCACCGGCCGTGAAGCCCCAAGCTTGTAAAATGGGCTCCAGAGAAGGCTCCACAATAGAGTCGGTTGCCTCGCGAAGAACTCCGGTAATGAGCAGCAAATCCGCAAGAATGGCAGAGGGGCTGACTGCCTCACCCCTATTTAAACGACTAAGCTCCGACGAGGAATCCCAAACCGAGACGGCCGAGTTGTATTCCTGAAGCCAACGGGCAACATCCTCCTCAGAAACACGGAGCGAATCGCCGTAGGCCCGAACCACAAAGGTGCTTCCCTGCGCTTCGCCCTCTACTGCAAATTCTTGCGACGAGCTTGCGCAAGAAGCCATTGTGCCGGCTGCGAACAAAAGCAAAAAAGGGCGCCATGTGGCGCCCCTTATGGCAGACTTAACCACCAAAATCATCAAAGGCAACGTTTTCGGGAGGGACTCCGTAGTCGTCGACCATCTTCAGGACGGCCGCGTTCATCATGGGTGGTCCGCAGAAATAAAACTCAATGTCTTCAGGCGCTTCATGAACCGAGAGGTAGTTATCGATCAGTGCTTGGTGCACAAAACCTACGAATCCATCGCCGCTGCTTTCCATGCTCGTCTTAGGGGTCCAATGGTCGTCTGCCAAAGGCTCCGATAGCACCAAGTGAAACTTAAAGTTCGGGAACTGCTCCTCGATTTGGCGAAAGTCGTCCACGTAAAACAGCTCGCGGCGCGAACGGCCTCCGTACCAAAACGATACCTTACGACCGGTCTTCAGCGTGTGGAAGAGGTGGAACAGGTGCGAACGCATGGGGGCCATGCCTGCGCCTCCGCCGATGTAAATCATCTCTGACTCGTTGTCTTTGATGTGGAACTCTCCGTAGGGACCCGATACCATGACCTTGTCTCCTGGCTTGAGGTTGAAAATATAGGATGAGCAAACCCCAGGGTTGACATTCATCCATCCGTTTTTGGCGCGGTCCCAAGGGGGCGTAGCAACTCGGATGTTGAGCATCACGATGTTACCTTCCGCGGGGTGGTTGGCCATGGAGTATGCCCTGAACAGAGGTTCAGGATTCTTCATCTTAAGATCCCAAAGCTTGAACTTATCCCACTCCGATTGAAACTCGTCGGGCTTCTTGCCCAAACTCGGGTGCGACGTAATGTCAAAATCTTTATAGTCAACCTCCACTGCGGGCACGTCAATTTGGATGTAGCCACCGGCCAAGAAGTCGAGGCTCTCCCCGTCGGGAAGCTTAACCACAAACTCCTTGATGAAGGAAGCCACGTTGTAGTTAGAAACTACCTCACATTCCCACTTTTTGATGCCAAAGATCTCTTCGGGCACCTTAATCTTCATGTTGTTCTTGACTTTTACTTGGCAGCCCAAGCGCCAATCGTCCGCAATTTGCTTGCGGTTGAAGAATCCGGTTTCAGTAGGTAGAATTTCACCGCCGCCCTCAAAGACCTGGCACTTGCACATGCCGCAGGTTCCACCACCGCCGCATGCCGAAGGCAAAAACACCTTGCGGTTGCCAAGAGTAGTGAGCAGGGTATTTCCCGACTCTACCTCAAAGATGTCGCCGTTAATGTCCAGTTTGACTGGCCCGGAAGGTGCTAATCGTGCTTTCGCCTGTAGAAGTATCGTAACCAAAAGAATGGTTACCAGGGTAAAAATGAAAATACTCCAGAGAATTGTTGATGTAAACATTGCTAAACCTTAGATTTTAATACCCATAAAACTCATAAAGGCCATTCCCATCAATCCGGTGATGATGAAGGTTATTCCCAAGCCACGAAGTGGAGCAGGAATATGGCTGTACTTAAGGCGCTCGCGTATTGCTGCTAGGGCGACAATGGCAAGAGCCCAACCCACGCCAGAACCAACCGCAAATACGGTGGCTTCGGAGAGCGTCTTGTAGGCACGTTCTTGCACAAAAAGGGCAGCTCCTAAAATGCTGCAGTTCACCGCGATAAGGGGCAAAAAGATGCCCAAGGCATTGTAAAGACTTGGCGAGAACCGCTCAATAATCATCTCGAGCAGCTGCACAATGGCTGCCACGACCGCAATAAATATGATAAAGCTCAAAAAACTGAGGTCGTAGCCGGCCAAACTAGGATCTAGCCAGGCGAGCGCTCCGGGTTGAAGCAGCTTGGTATCTACCAAGAAGTTTACAGGAACCGTAACCAATAAGGTAAAGGTCACTGCAATCCCCAAACCCATTGCAGTCTTCACGGTTTTAGAAACCGCGAGGTAGGAACACATTCCCAAAAAGAATGCGAAAATCATATTCTCAATGAATATGCTCCTTATGAATAAATTTACTAGTTCCATGATCGGTTTTACTAAGACTACAGATTAATTCTCAATGAGTTGGCGGAACCTGGCACGCTGTACCCAAATGAGTACCGCAAGCACAATTAAAGCCATTGGTGGCAGGAGCATAAGCCCGTTATTGCTGTACCAGCCTCCATTATCGAGGTACCATGACTCTGGGATTACTTGATAGCCGTACAATTGACCAGCGCCAAGAAGTTCGCGTATAAAGGCAACAACGATTAGGACCGCCGCGTATCCAGCGCCATTGCCGATACCATCAAGAAAGGCCTTCCAGGGAGTATTGGCAAGTGCAAATGCTTCGATTCGCCCCATCAGGATGCAGTTGGTTATAATCAAGCCAACAAAGACCGAAAGCTGCTTGCTCACGTCGTAGACATAGGCCTTTAAAATTTGGTCTACCACGATTACCAGTGCGGCCACGATTACCAGCTGCACGATAATTCGAATCCGATTAGGAATAAAATTACGGAGCATAGAAGTGATAAGGTTTGAAAAGGCGGTAACCACTAAAACACTCACACCCATAACGATGGCAGGCTCCAACTTCACGGTAATTGCTAGAGAAGAACAGATACCCAGAACCTGCACCGTCACAGGATTGGATTCATTCAAGGGATCCTTTAGAATTTTGATATTCTTCTTAGAGAATAGAGCCTCTTTGGGCTCAGTCTTGGTTGCTTGGCTCATAATACAGAAATCAAAGAATCAGGATTTGCCGCAACCGGAGCTGCTAATGCAGGGTTGCGCGCTAGTAAATAGCTCATGTAGGGCTGAAGGCAGTCGTTAAGCATGCTCTCAACGCCAACCGACGTGATGGTTCCGCCCGAAATTCCATCAACCTGATGGTCGCCTGAGGCATCTCCCTTGCGCACCGAAATGGATTGGTATGCTCCATTGACCGCGAGCTTTTTACCCGGAAACTGATCGGTGAAAATCGGAAGTGAAATTTCTGCCCCGAGACCAGGAGTCTCGCTCTTGTGACCAAAGGTTGCTCCAGCTATGGTGTAGCCGTCGGACAGGATGGATACGTAACCCCAGATTGGGCCCCATAGTCCCTTACCCCTGACTGGTATAATGTAGAATACCTTACCGTCTCGTTCTGCGATAAACAGAGGAACTTCACGCTCATCCATCGGTTTGGATACTGCGTCTGCCATTTTGATGTCAAAGGCAGGAATCTCCGGATTGGATTCTAGTTCACCACCCTTAAGAACCAATTGGTCGGTAATGTATGTTTCGAAGGAAGCTTCGGCCTCGTCGCGCGTGACTTCAATTCCAAGAGATCTAAGAATCTCCTGCTTCTTTTCTTTTTGAATGTTTGCGTCTTGTGCAGGCTTTAGCGATAAGGCAGCCACAGAAAGCATCACAGCCACTAAAACGACCATCACAACCGAGAAAACGTAGGTATATGAATTGCTATTTACATTCATGCTTGCTGGAGTTTTAAGCGCTTGAGGCGTTTTGAAATATTAGCTTGAACTACATAATGGTCAACCAAGGGGGCGAAAACATTCATTAGAAGTATCGCAAGCATTATGCCCTCAGGATAGGCAGGGTTGAACACCCGAATTAGAATTGCCATAAGTCCTACTAAAAAGCCATAAATCCATTTACCCCGCTCGGTATGCGCCGCCGAAACCGGATCAGTGGCCATGAATACCACGCCGAAGGCAAAACCTCCATACATGAGGTGCTGATAGAATGGTAGCTCCATATAGCTCCGCATGGCTCCTGGGTCGAGGAGGTGAGCAGAAGAATTAAAAATCAAACCCATGCACAAACCTCCGACTGCGGCAGAAAGCATAATCTTCCAGCTGCCTACTCCGGTGTAAATCAAAAACGCAGCCCCCAGCAGAATGGCAAAGGTGCTGGTTTCGCCAATGGAACCCGGAACAAACCCCCAAAATGCATCCATGAAAGAATACGAAGTCTGACCTGTCGTGGCAAGCTGACCAAGGGCGGTCGCTCCGGAATACCCGTCAACCACTTGAGCACCTGCCTCGGCTGAGGTGTTGATCCAAATTTTGTCGCCAGACATGTAGGTGGGGTAGGCAAAAAAGGCGAAAACCCTTGCAGTTAGAGCAGGATTGAGCAAGTTCATGCCGGTTCCGCCAAACACTTCCTTCACAAAAAGAACGGAGAATGCGGTAGAAATTGCCACCATCCAAAGGGGAATATCAATTGGCATGATTAGGGGAATCAAAATTCCCGAAACCAAGAAGCCCTCGTTGACCGC
>JBEEMM010000014.1:0-17688 GCA_041192685.1 Bacteroidota bacterium
CGAGGCCGCGCAGCGGCTGTTTGCCGAACTCAGGGCCTTTGCCGCATCGGATGCCAAGGAATTATGGATTGAAATGGCCCCCGAAGAAGGCCTTGGACGGGCTATTAACGACCGCCTTCGGCGAGCCGCCCACTTCGGCGAAGATTAAAGTTTTGGCCGAGGTAGACCCGTCGCACGACTTCGTCAGAGGCAAGTTCTTCGGCGGTTCCGCTCTTGATGATGGACCCTTCAAACATCAAATAAGTACGGTCCGTGATGGCCAAGGTCTCGTGCACGTTGTGGTCGGTGATGAGAACTCCGATTCCGCGCTCGTCGGCGAGGCGGGCCACGATGGTTTGAATGTCTTCTACGGCGATGGGGTCGACGCCGGCAAATGGCTCGTCGAGCAGTATAAACTTGGGGTCGGAGGCCAGGCATCGAGCAATCTCGGTACGCCGGCGCTCGCCGCCCGAGAGCAGGTCGCCGCGGGTGCTGCGAACCTTGGTAAGGCCAAACTCCTGCAGCAGCTCCTCGGTTCGAGCATTGACCTCTCGGCGAGAAAATCCGCGCCACTCCAGCACTGCGGCAATATTATTTTCTACGCTGAGTTTGCGAAAGATCGAGGCCTCTTGACTGAGGTAGCCCACGCCCAACTGGGCACGACGAAACATGGGCAGGCCGGTAATGTCCTTGCCGTCGAGTTCCACCCTTCCTTGGTCGGGGCGGACCAGCCCAACCACCGCATAAAACGACGTGGTCTTGCCTGCCCCATTGGGCCCGAGAAGACCCACGATTTCGCCCTGGGCCACATAAAACGAGGCGCCGTTTACCACGGACCGCCCGCGGTAGGTCTTGACGAGGTTGTGTGCTTCGAGCTTCATTCTGTTGCTTAGGTAACGTTGGATTCGCGCTGGGATTGTGCAAGGCGGCTTAAACCGATGCTCAGCTCATAAAGCAGGGCGATGGGAATAGAAACGATAATTTGGCTGAATACGTCGGGGGGCGTGATGACCGCTGCCACCACAAGGATTCCGACCCATGCATGCCGGCGGTAGGTGCGCATGCCCTGTGGGGTGGCGAGGCCCAGCCGCGAAAGGAGGTACACCGCCACAGGCAGCTCAAAGAGCAAACCACTGGCGACCACTATGCTGCTCACCGTGGACAGGTAGGACGCCATTTCAAAAAGGTTTTGGACCTCACCGCTCACGGTGTAGGTGGTTAAAAACTGCAGGCTAAGGGGCACAATGAGGTAGTAGCCGAAGAGCGCTCCCGCAAAAAAGAGCAGGGAGGCGGAACCCACAAAAATGATGGCGTTCTTGCGTTCCTTAAGCGATAGTCCGGGTGCGATGAAGCGCCAGAGCTCAAAGAGCACCAAGGGGAAGGCGAGGATTAGCCCGGCGATGAGCGAAATCCAAACGTGAAGGCTGAATTGGCCTGCGAGTTGGGTATTGAGCAGGTCCAGCTTGAAGCCACCAAAGCAGAGTGAGGGCATTTCAAAGCGTTGTCCAATGGCGCAAAACCACTGGTAGGTGACAAAGCTCGGGCGCTGGGGGGCAAGCAAAAGCTCGTCGAAAACCCAGGATTTTGCCACAAAAGCGATCAAGGCTCCGCCCAAGATGTAGGCCGAGGCACGCATCAGGTGGGTTCGTAGGGCCGCCAAGTGGGCCAAAAAAGGCATGCTTCCTCGCTCAGACATGCGGTAAAGGTAAGTTTGGTCGTACCTTCAAGTTCAGGCGCATTTGCGCGGACTCAAATAGAATTAATGGCCTTGACCGCATCGACAAAGAGCCGGGACCTGCTCAAATCATTCTTTGGTTTTGATGACTTTAGGGGTCAGCAAAGCGATATCGTAGCTGCTGTAATGCAGGGGCAAGACGCCTTTGTAATGATGCCCACCGGGGGAGGTAAGTCGCTGTGCTACCAGCTTCCGGCCCTTGAGATGGATGGCGTGGCTATAGTTATCTCGCCCTTGATTGCGCTAATGAAGAACCAGGTGGATGCCCTGAGGAGCTTTGCCGAGTCGGATGGAATTACCCACGTGTGGAATTCTTCGCTGACTAAGCGCGAGATGGTCGTCGTTCGCCAGGATTTGAGCGAGGGCAATACCAAGCTCCTTTATATGGCGCCGGAATCCCTCAATAAGACGGAGAATATTGAATTTTTGCGCGAACTCAAGGTTTCATTTTATGCCATTGATGAGGCGCACTGCATTTCGGAATGGGGGCATGATTTTAGGCCGGAGTACCGCATGCTAAGGCAGGCCATTAATGCCATTGGCCGTCGGCCGATTCTCGCCTTGACCGCTACGGCCACGCAGAAGGTAATGTCTGACATTTTAAAGACCTTAGAAATTCCGAAGGCCTCAACCTTCATGACCAGCTTTAACCGCGCCAACCTAACCTATGAGGTAGAAGCCAAGACGGCGAATGTGGAGCGCGATGTGGTCAAGCTGCTGCGGAACTATATGGGTCGCTCGGCCATCGTGTATTGCTTGAGCCGTCAAAAAGTAGAGGAGCTTGCTCAGGTGCTCCAGCTCAATGGGCTGTCGGCCCTCCCCTACCATGCCGGACTCGACGCAAATTCCCGCATTCGGCATCAGGACGCCTTTTTGAACGAAGAGGTTGACATTATTGTGGCTACGGTGGCCTTTGGAATGGGCATCGACAAACCCGACGTGCGGCTGGTCGTGCACCACGACATGCCTCGGAGCCTAGAGGGCTACTATCAGGAGACCGGACGGGCGGGGCGCGACGGGGGCGAAGGCCGATGCGTGACCTTCTATGCCGAGAAGGACCTCGATAAAATGGACAAATTCCTGGCGCGAAAACCCGTTGCGGAGCAAGAGATTGGGCGGCAATTGCTGCTCGACGCCCGTGCCTACGCCATTACCTCGAGCTGCCGTCGAAAGTTTCTGCTTCATTATTTTGGAGAAGAGTATGCCCAAACCAATTGCGGCAATTGCGACAACTGCCAGAATCCCGAGTCGGGCATTGATGCCAGCGAACATGCTCACCTCATTGTCGATACCCTTGCGCTGAGCGGAGGACAGTTCCGTGCGCTCCAGGTAGTCAATACGCTTATTGGCCTCGAAACCTCGCTCCTTAAAACCCTAGGAGCCCGCAGCATGGCGACATGGGGGAAGGGAAGCAGCATGGCCGCCGCCTACTGGGACGATTTAATTCGTCAAATGATGCTGGCTGGGCTTCTGCAAAAAGACCTGGAACGCTACGGAATCCTGTCGGTAAGCCCTGCTGGCCAGAAATGGTCTTCTCAGCGAGGCAGCTTTACCGCCCTACCCTTTCGCGCCTTTAGTGAAGACGATGAAGCCGGAGCCTCAGGCGGAGGCATTCGCCAGGGCGCGGCACTGGACTCGGCGCTCTATGACCAGCTCAAAGACCTTAACCGCAAAATGGCCCGCACTCGGAATATTCCGCCCTATGCGCTGTTTTCGGAGGCTTCGCTGCACGAAATGGCTACTTCATACCCCATCACGGTGGAGGAACTCAAAACCATTCCGGGAGTGGGCGAAGCCAAGGCAAAGCGGTTTGGATTGGAGCTGGCAAACCTCATCAAGCTGCACGTGGAGGAGCACGAAATCGAACGGCCCGGTGATTTTGCGATACGCAGTGCGGGGCAAAAAGGCAACCTTAAGCTCTTTATTATTCAATCCATTGACCGCAAGCTAGGGCTCGAAGAAATTGCGCGCAGCAAGCAGGTCAGCAAGGACGAAATTCTGCAGGAGATGGAACACATCGTGCGCAGCGGAACCCGACTGAGGCTGGACTACCTGATCGAGGATTTTTTGGACGAAGATTCTTTGGACGAAATCACCGACTACTTCGCCCAAGACAGCGAAGACGGTGCGCTCGACCAAGCGGTGCTCCACTTTAACGCGGAGTACGGCGAACTAGAAATGCGTTTGGCCCGGCTGCGCTTTTTGTGCAGTATTGCCTGAGCTACTAGTTTAAAATGGCTACGCAACCCATGGCCGGCCAGTTTTTTGGACCATTTAGGCCAAAGCAGGCCTTGGAGTAAGCAAGCAGCTTGCGGTTCGTCGAGGCTCCCGGTCCTTGGGATTCTGAAGATTTGTTTGGTTGAGTAGGTTGGGTCATAGGCAGCTTTTTAATAGAGCTACCACCCTAACGCTAAGCCACTCAATTTGGTATTTCGACGCGGAGCATTCGCCGCAAATTAGACAGGGCGTAGCGGTAGCGACCAAGAGCGGTATTAATGCCCACTCCGGTCTCTTCGGCAATCTCTTTAAAGCTCATGCCGGCCTTAATTCGCAGCTCGAGAACGAGCCCTTGGTTGGCCGGGAGCCGCTTGACCGCTTCCTGCGCCTCGAGCAGCAGCTGGGTAGCCACAGCAAGCTCCTCCGCATTCAGGGAGTCGTCGGCCCGCCCCGAAGTGGCGGTCTCCATGTGCTCGCAGTGGGTGAGCGGGGAGCGTTGCTGCTTTCTAAAGAAGTCCATGGTAGCATTACGGGCCACCCGGTGGATCCAGGCTGCAAACTTTCCCGACTCGGCGTAGTCTCCGCTTTTTACCGAGTTAATGAACTTAATCCAGACATCCTGGTAAATGTCGTCGCTTCGGTCGCGGTCTTTGACCTTGGTAAAAATGGTGTGAAACACTGCGTCGCCGTGGCGATTTAGAAGGGTTTCAAAGGCGCGTTCGTCACCGGAGGCGTAGCTCGAAATGAGCAGGGCATCCTCGATCTTGGAGTACAGCATAGCTAGTTGTTATTAAATCAAATGGCGTAGCTGTAGATCGATAGGCAGTATTAGTTTTTTTAAACAGGTTCGTTTTGAAATGAATTCAAAATCCGTTCCAAAACTATGCTTTTTCTCGCAAGACTCGAAGGTAAATTTGCCTCTTGCCCATGGAAGATCTAGAAGTCCGCGTTGAAGGGGCGCGAGTACACAACCTAAAGAACATTCACGTTGCCTTCCCGCACGGCCATTTGGTGGTGGTGACGGGCGTTAGCGGTTCAGGTAAGTCCTCGCTGGCCTTCGACACCCTTTATGCCGAGGGACAGCGTCGCTATGTGGAGTCGCTCTCGGCCTATGCGAGGCAGTTTTTGGGCAAGCTTGAAAAGCCTGAGGTCGATGACATTAAGGGTTTAGCCCCAGCAATTGCCATCGAGCAAAAAGTGAGTACGCGCAATCCGCGCTCTACGGTTGCTACGGCCACGGAGGTGCAAGACTACCTCAAACTGCTTTTTGCGCGCGTCGGACGCACCTATGCCCCAAGCGGTGCGGAAGTAAAAAGGCATAGCATTTCGGACGTCCTCCAAGCCCTTGAGGCGCTGCCAGAGGGGGAATTTGCCCTGGTCACGGCTCCGCTTGACATGGCAGACCGCCAACCCAAAGCCTTTTGGGACCTTTTGAGCAGCCAAGGTTATGCTCGGGTATGGACCCCGCGTCAGGGGGTTCTGCGGCTCGACGAAGACCCTGATGTTTTGGGCGTCGAACTCATTGTAGACCGCGTTCCAACCGGACTTCGCGACGAAGACTGGGAGGCGCGCGCAGCGGATTCCATACAGACCGCGTTTTTTGAAGGACAGGGAACATGCAGGATTCGCCTCGGAGAACAGGTTCAGGACTTTTCCAACCGATTTGAGGCCGAAGGTCTGCGCTTTGAGGATCCCACACCAGGACTGTTCTCCTTCAATACGCCCCAAGGCGCCTGCCCCACCTGCGAAGGCTTTGGTTCCGTGCTGGGAATTGAGCGCGAACTGGTCATTCCCAACCCGGGGCTCAGCGTGTTTGAGGACGCCGTGGCTCCATGGCGGGGCGAAAAACTGGGGGAATGGAAGGAGCGCCTGCTCCGCGGCGCAGAAGCTGCAGGCTTCCCTATTCACCGACCGGTGCAGCAGCTAAGCCCTGAGCACAGTGCAATGCTATGGAAGGGTTGCAAGCATTTTGCAGGGATTGACGCCTTCTTTAAAATGGTCGAAGAGAGCAGCTACAAAATACAGTACCGCGTGCTCCAAGCCCGGTACCGCGGCAAGACGGTCTGCCCCGACTGCGGAGGCTCTCGCCTGCGCAAAGAAGCACTGGCGGTGCGAATCGGAGGCAAAAACCTCGCTGACGTACTGGACCTCACGGTGCGCGATGCCAAATTATGGTTTGACCAACTCGAGGTAAGCGCCTATGAGCTCAAGGTGGGCGAACGGCTTCTTCAGGAGCTTCGGCACCGACTCGGCATTCTTGAGCGGGTAGGACTGCACTACCTCACGCTGAATCGTCCCGCCAATACCCTGAGTGGCGGCGAATCCCAGCGCATTCATTTGGCCACGAGTTTAAGTGCGGCCCTGGTGGGCTCTATGTACATTTTAGATGAGCCTTCGGTCGGACTTCATCCGCGCGACGCAATGGACTTGCTTGGCGTCCTGGAGGCATTGCGAGACTCGGGGAACACGGTGATTGTTGTGGAGCACGACGACCTGTTCATGCTCGCGGCCGACACCGTAATCGACATTGGACCGGGAGCAGGTCGACTTGGAGGAGAAGTTGTTTATGCAGGACCGGGCAGCGGATTGATCAAGGCTAATACCCTAACGGGCGACTACTTATCGGGGCGCAAAAAAGTAGAGCGGACCCCTCTGGGCGTCAATGCGCGCTATTGGATTGAGCTTCAGGGAGCGCGTGCCCAAAACCTCAAAAACGTCAGCGTGCGTATTCCACTGGAACGGTTGACGGTGGTATGCGGGGTAAGCGGTTCGGGCAAAACCACCTTGATTCGCAGCATTTTGGTTCCGGCCTTGCAAAAATTGCTGGGCGATTACGGCGGGCGAGCGGGAGCCCACGACGCCCTCACCGGAGATTGGCAGCGTCTGAGCAGCGTTGAAGTGGTCGATCAAAACCCAATGGGCAAGTCGTCGAGGTCTAATCCCGTGACCTACCTCAAGGCCTACGACGACATTCGCAATCTTTTTGCCGCCCAAAAGTCCGCGCAACTGCGAGGTTTTGCAGCAAAGCACTTCTCGTTCAATACCGAAGGAGGGCGCTGCCCGGTTTGCCAAGGCGACGGAACCGTGACGGTAGAAATGCAGTTTATGGCAGACGTGCATCTGACCTGCGAGCAGTGCCACGGCAAGCGCTTTATGGCCTCCGTGCTCGAGGTCGAGTTTCAGGGCAAGTCCATTAGCGACGTACTGGAGATGACCGTGGATGAGGCGATGGAGTTTTTTACTGCGCACGGGCAAAAGCGCATCACCGACAAACTTCGGCCTTTGGCCGACGTTGGCCTAGACTACATTCAACTCGGCCAGTCGTCGAGCACGCTCTCAGGCGGAGAGGCCCAGCGGGTGAAGCTCGCTTCGTTTTTGGTTCGCGGACAGCAGGGAGACCCTGTGTTTTTTGTCTTTGACGAGCCGACTACCGGCCTGCACATGAACGACGTGCACAAGCTCCTGCGGTCGCTTGACGCCCTAATTGCATTGGGCCACAGCGTGTTAGTCATTGAGCACCACAAGAGCGTACTTGCCGCCTCAGACTGGCTAATTGAATTGGGCCCCGACGGGGGTCCCGACGGAGGACACCTACTTTACCAGGGTGATCCGCGCGAAATGGGAGACTTAGCAAGCCCAACGGCCGACTCGCTGCGCTAGAGATTTCGCCGTTGTATCAATTTTTTTAAAATTGATGATAGTTTTCTATTATGAATTTGCCAAAAATTAGTTGTATCGCGTACTTTTGGCACGAGCCTATTAAGTTGACTCGTTTAACGGATGAGGTTCATTGGTTTGGTGTGAGGCCCGGTCTTAGGATCGGGCTTCCTTCATTTTAGCCCACAGACCTTTATGACCGCTGCCTGAGGCCTTCGTAGAGCACCACTGCCGCGGCTACGCTCACATTGAGTGAGTCGACCTTGCCACGCATCGGAATCACTACTCGATCGATCGTGCTCCAAGACGAATCAAGCCCTCGATCTTCGGAGCCCATGACCATGGCGCAGGCCTCGGTCCAGTTCACTTCATGGTGGGGTTTGGAACCTTCTAAATGAAGTGCATAGGGCTTTATCTGCTGCTTGGCAAGCCATTCTTGAATTTCTTGACGCGGAGCAGAGGCCAGCTGCAGCTGAAAAAGCGCTCCGGTGGAATTGCGCACCGACTGGGGGCTGTAGGGGTCGCATTCCAGGCTGCTAAAGAGAACAGCATCCACACCAACGGACTCTGCCGTGCGCAAAATTGCTCCAACGTTGCCGGGCTTCTCCAGGCCGTCGAGCACCATGATCCATGGCTTTGCCGGCAGCACAAGGTTTTCAAGGGTTGCACTGGGCTGCTCAACCAAGGCAATTGCCCCTGCCCCATTCTCGCGCAAAACTAGCTTCTCGTAGACCGCAGCAGCGCAGCGAAAGTGCTGGCCTTGATTCAAGGCCCAGGTCGGCAGGGTTGTACTGCCAGGCTCCCAAAAGGTTTGGCGAAGCTTCCAGCCCGCGGCCACTGCGCGCTCGATCTCGCGCACTCCTTCTACCAGGACTACGAGGTCGTTGCGGCGCAGGGATGGCCTGTCGCGGTAGCGCACCATTTTGCGAACCTTGGGATTCTGGGTTGAGTCAAGCTGCATCATCATCCTCCAACGCGTTTAAATTTTAAGCCTTTTTCTGTGGACCAGGCCTCTACCTTGACCCGTACGTCGCCCTGAAGGACTATTGTTCCCTGCGATACGCTTCCGCCAACGCTGCAGCGCTTCTTGAGCTCTGCGGCCCAGGCGACCGAATCGGCGTGCTCGATCTGCTGGGTAAAAATTACCGTAGTCGGCTTGCCGTTGCGGCGTTCCAAACGCAGTTCAAGGGTACCCCTAGCCCTCGGAGCCTGTTCGCTCTCGATGTCGGCGATGCCTTGAGCGGACTCTCTAAGCTCTAATCCGCTGGATGCCAATGCAGAACTCAAGGCTGAGGCAAAGGGGTTGTCGGCAGGAGCAGCCTGCGAAAAATCAATTCGCTTGCTCATTGAGTAGTTTTTGGTAGAGTTGAAGGTATTGATTTCCTATTGCGGACATTTCGAACTGCTCGGCTTTCGCGCGAGCGAGACGGCCCATTTCGAGACGCAGACCCGGGGTGGTGAGGATTTCGAGGACGTCCTTTGCCATGGCGGCGGTATCACCAACTCGCTCGAGGTAGCCTGTCTTGCCATGATCTACTACTTCAGGAAGTCCGCCCACGTTAGAGGCCACCACGGGCACAAAAGAGGCCATCGCCTCGAGGGCTGCCAAACCAAAGGACTCGGTTTCTGAGGGTAGCAAGAAAACGTCAGACATTGCCAAAATATGCTCCACGTGGGTGGAATTACCGATCCACCGCACGCTGTCTTGGAGGCCGCGCGAGGCCAAATCTTCTTCGGCGCGCAGGCGCTCTGGACCGTCGCCAACCATAATGAGGCAAACAGGAATTTGCGCTCGGACTCGGGCAAAAACATCGACGACATCCTTGACTCGTTTTACCTTCCTGAAGTTAGAAACGTGGACCAAAACCGGAGCATCTCCCAATGCTGCCCTGTCCATGGAATGGGAAGTCCCCTGCCCAAAACGAACCAGATCGACAAAATTGGGAATCACTTGAATTTCACGGACTGTGCCAAAGATCCGCTCGGTGTCGCGGCGTAGCGATTCCGAAACAGCCGTGACGGCGCTGGAGTGCTCAATGGAGAAGCGCACCGCAGGACTGTAGGAAGGATGCTTGCCCACGAGGGTGATGTCGGTGCCGTGCAGGGTGGTTACTACGGGCAGCAGGATTCCTTGGTCTTCGAGAATCTTGCGCGCCATGTAGGCCGCGTAGGCATGGGGTATGGCATAGTGTACGTGAAGCAGGTCAAGCTTCTCGCGCTGGGCGACCGATACCATCATGCTCGATAAGGCAAGCTCGTAGGGCTGGTACTGAAAAAGCGGGTAGTCTTGAATCTGAACCTCGTGAAAAAAGAGGTTCTCCTGAAAGGCGTCCATGCGAGCCGGCATGGCGTAGCTAATTACGTGAACGCTGTGGCCCTGGCGGGCAAGGTGGGCGCCGAGTTCGGTGGCAAGCACCCCCGAGCCCCCAAAAGTGGGATGGCATACGATTCCGATGCGCATCAGTCTTCGAAGTTTTTTTTGATGGCTCCATCTTCGTCGTAGTAGGTGGCGCTCACCTGACTGCCAAATTGATACTCCAGTTCTGCCGCAACAGCCCCGAGTTCGTAGTAAAAAATAGACTTCCCGTGTTTTTGGTTGTTGCGCCACTCCTCTTTAGACTGTATTTGACCGTCTTGGTAGTAGCGCCGCTCCTGACCGTGCATGCGGTCGGCCTGCCAGGTCTTCACCCAAAGGCAGCGACCGGCTTGATCAAACAATTTTTGCTCTCCTGCTTTTTCTCCGTCGTAGTAGTGGGTAATAAAGTTTATCTGGCCCGAGGCATGGTACTCAAAGGTGGGTCCGTGAAGCAGTCCCTGGCGGAACGTGGCAATAGTGCGCGGCTTTCCGTTGCCGAAGTAGTAAATAGAGACGCTGTCGGGCTTAACGGCTTCGTAGGCCTCCTGTGCCTGGGCAATGGCCTCAGGGCAGGCGATTGCAAGCAGGCTAAAGCAAAGCGCTTTGAACCACTTGCTGAAGGCTGGTGCGAATGCCCATCTGGGCAAGTTTGTTGATGCTGGCATCGGGAAAAACACGGTTGGAGAGGAAGACAAGTACAATACCGGACTCGGGATCAGCCCAGGCAAAGGTACCGGTGAATCCGGTGTGCCCGAAGCTTGAAGAACCCACGCAGAGGCAGGCAGGGCCACTGCCCGACAACTGCCTCTTGTCAAAGCCAAGTCCGCGTCGGTTGCCTTGGTCGCAGGCGTGGCAAGCAGTGAACCGATTTATGGCCTCCTGGCTCGTGAAACGAAGGCCTTGAGCCTTGCCGCCATCCAAAAACAGCTGCATCATTTGAGCCACTCCCTGGGCCGTACTAAAAATTCCCGCATGGCCCGCGACGCCTCCGAGCAATGCCGCTCCCTGGTCGTGCACGCTGCCACGAAGCTGCTGCATGCGAAATGTTTTGTCGTTTTCGGTCGGAGCGATCCGATCAGAAGGAAAGGGATTGTAAAAAAGTTCGGCACCAAGAGGCTGGTACCAATCGTCCTCAAGCTGGCGTTCCAGGCTTCGGCCGTCGCGGCGCTCCAAGAAGCGCTGAAACAGGTAGTAACCGAGGTCGGAATATTCGTAGGTTTTAGGGCCCAGAGGCGCCCGAGCAATGCGCGCAATGATGCTGTCATGCATCCACTCAGCCGCCCAAATTCCCGGGGCAACGGGCAGGCGATGGACGCTGTCTCGGTTGGAACTCAAGTAGTGCGGGTTGAGGCTCGCGCCAGGCCCGATCATGCTTTTGTAAAACGGAATCCACGCGGGCAGCCCAGACTGGTGTGCCAAAACGTCCTCTACCCTAGCACGCCCGATGGCTTTGCCCTTGAGCTCAGGCAGCAGTTGGTCCATGGTCTGGTCTAAGAACGCTTCGCCTTCTTGGTCGTAAACCTCGAGCAAGAGGGGAACGCTCGCCATAATCTTGGTCACCGAAGCAATGTCGTAGATGGTTTCGGTCGAAACGGGGGTCTTGCCGTCGATGGTTCCGTAGCCCTTATGCAGTACCACCTCCCCGTGTCGAGCAATGAGCACCTGGCATCCGGGGTAGGCCTTGGCATCAAGGCCTCGCTGCACCACGCTGGCAACCTGGATTTCTAGGTCGGATTCAAAACCTGCCTGCTTGAGGTCGACGGCCGCCTGAAGCTGCCTGGGGGCAGGAATTCCCTGCACCGGGAGGGTACCGGGCGCGGACGCTTGTCCGAGGGCCACACGCAGGGCGA
The DNA here is from genome assembly GCA_041192685.1 of Bacteroidota bacterium. Taxonomy (GTDB): domain Bacteria; phylum Bacteroidota; class Bacteroidia; order Flavobacteriales; family Schleiferiaceae; genus TMED14. The sequence continues at coordinate 11,795 of JBEEMM010000014.1, forward strand.
GTTCACGCGTTTCGGCGGTGTTTTCATACCCCACCCATAGGCCTGCGAGCTGCTCCACTGCCTGACCGCGGAGCCCGTAGGGATTCCCCAGGTGCACCACGGCGACCTGACGTCCCTTGGCCTGGTGACGCTTAAGCGCTTCGATCATTTCTTCGGTCCAGGCGCCCTTCTTCCAAGCGGTGCTGGTCGAGGGTCCAAAAATTAAAACCACCCTACGGTCGCCCTCTTGAGCTGTTTTCAGCCCTTGGGGCGGAGTTCCCTCACCGTAGTATTCCACGGCCGTAGCGCCCTTGAATCCCTTGACTTCGGTAATTGCTGAGGCATAGATTTCGCGGCGAAGCAGGTCCCATTCCGCGCGCTGGGCAGCGTAGTCAGCCTTTGCAAGAACTTCGGCACAATTCCATCGGACTTTCGCCTGCACAATGCGCAGGTAGCGGCGGTAGACCTCGGCCGAGTCAATGCGTCCGGACCTCAGGGCAGCCTTGAGCGCGGTGATGGCGTTTTGCGGACTTCCCACAAAAAGAAGCACGTCGTTGCCTGCCTCAAAGGCGCGGACCTCGAGCTCGCCCGGGGGCAGGTCCTGGGCTACGCCCTTCATGTTCAAGGCATCCGTGAAGCAGAGCCCATCAAAGCCCAAGCTGTCTCGAAGCCAGTGGCTTACCACCTTCTTGCTAAGGGATGCCGGCGTTCCGCTAGGGTCGAGCGAGGGAACGTTGACGTGGGCTACCATTACCGACCCTACTCCTTGGTCGAAGGTGGCCTTAAAGGGCGCGAGGTCGAGGCGCTTGAGCTCACTGCGGGTTCGGCCCACGGTCGGCAGAGTTTGATGGCTGTCTTGCTCGGTATCGCCATGGCCGGGAAAGTGCTTGACGCAAGCCATTACGCCTGCCTGCTCCATGCCGCGAATTTGGGCATTCGCCATGAGGGAAACCCTTCTCGGATCGCTCCCAAGGGCTCGCTGCCCGATAATGGGGTTGCGCGGATTGGTGTTGACGTCCACTACGGGTGAAAAATTAACGTGGATGCCAAGCATGCGCGATTCTGTGGCGAGCGCCCGGCCGTAGCGGCGGGCCAAGGCGGTGTCGGATGTCGCTCCCAAGGTCAGCGGCCAGGGAAGGCGCGGCAGGCTGTCAAGACGCATGGCTGCTCCCCATTCTGCGTCTTGAGCCATCATAAGAGGCAGGGGCCCTGCGGCCGACTGCAGGCGAGCTATTGCCGCACGCTGGCGCTCTGGCCCACCCTGCATCCAAATGATTCCCCCTATTTGACCGTTGCGGACTAGGGATTCAAGCCGATCGATTTCTGCGCTTCCCTTGTTGCTGTAGCCCGCCACCATGATGAGCTGACCGAGCTGGCGGTCGATGTTTTGCGCCTCTAGCCTGTTGTGCATCAGCACAGTAAACAAAAGAATTATTCCGAGAGTCCTTTTGGCATTCATGCACCCAAAGTAGGCCAAAAAACGCGGTATCTTTGGGTGGTATGGCGTTTTTTTCACTGTTTAAAAACCAGAACAAACCGCGAGGGTTTCAGCTGCAGCATCGGTACTACGACGAGCGCAAAGAGCGCCTCGCGCAGCTCGGTCAAGAAGCCCCTCAGAATCGCGAGGCACGCAAACAACGCCTGCACGACGCCTGGACCACAAACCGCCGTTTTAAGTCCTCGGGAAGGAACCAGTTTTTGCGCTCCGCGGCCATCGTTTTGGCATTGCTGGTTCTGGCATCGCTGCTTTTGCGATGAGCAGAGCCCCTATTCGCAGCCTTCCGGACTCGGTAGCCAATTTAGTGGCAGCCGGTGAGGTCGTTCAAAGGCCCTCGTCGGTCGTTAAGGAGCTCATGGAGAATTCCATTGACGCCGGAGCCAGCGAGATCGAAGTGACCCTTACTAATTCTGGACGCAGCCGAATCCAGGTACGCGATAACGGTCAGGGCATTGACCCCGAAGACCTTCCCCTGGCACTGGTCCGCCATGCGACCTCAAAGCTGCGCGACGCCAACGACCTGTTTGCCCTGACCACCATGGGATTTCGCGGAGAAGCCCTCGCGTCGATGGCTGCCGTTGGCCAGGTTACCCTGCGCTCGAGAACAGCCGACCACGAGGTGGGCATTGAGCTGCGCTGCTCGGGAGGCAACCACGAAGGCAGCATCCCAAGCCCGGGCCCTGTGGGTACCACCGTAGCCGTCGACCATTTATTTTTCAATGTTCCCGCCCGCAGGCAGTTTCTCAAGTCGGACGCCATAGAATTCAAGCATGCCCTTGAGGTTTTTGACTCCCTTGCGCTGGCGCACCCCGACGTTCGCATGATCCTAAAGCACAACGGCTCCGACGAGCGCGTGCTGGATCCTGGCAACCTACGGCAGCGAACCACGGCCGTCTTGGGGCGCCGAAGCAGCGAAAAACTGGTACCCGTAGACGAGGCCACGGACTTGGTTCACGTGCACGGCTTTGTGCTTCGTCCCGAGGCAGCACGCAAAACCCGAGGAGACCAGTACCTCTTTGTCAACCGCCGCACTGTGCGCAGCGCCTACATACACCGTGCTGTACTCGAGGCCTTTGAGGGCCTTATTCCCGGCGACCTGCACCCAGCCTACGTGCTGTTTTTGGAACTGAACCCCGAACGCATCGACGTCAATGTGCACCCCGCCAAGACCGAAATCAAGTTTGACGACGAGCGGGGCGTGTATGCCATGGTTCGCAGCGCCGTGCGCCGGGCCCTGGGAATCCACCAAATAGCGCCAACGCTTGACTTTGAAGTTCCGGTAGGCGAGCACATTGACTGGAGCCTCCGAAGCAAGCCGGATGCACCCGGAGTGCTGGTCAACCCCGACTTCAATCCTTTTTTGGGGGATTTTTCGCGCACCCGGCCTCGAGCCGGCGAAGCAGCACTAAACCTTGATTTTTTTGCCCCTCCTGCGCGAACTGATTTCGGCCTGCAGCAGGACCTCGAACTTCCCAGTAAAGGCTGGAACGACGAGGCAAGCGAGTCCTCGGCCGAGCGACCCCGAGCTTCGGGAAAGGCGCTTAGCGTATCCGGAAGGTTTGCCTTGGTTCCGATGGCCGATAAGCTGGTCATCGTGCACCTGGATCGGGCGCAGCGACGCATCGACCTGGAGCGCTGGATTGCCGGATCCACACGCCACAGTCAAAACTGGCTCTTTCCTCTGGAATGGACTCCGAAACCTGGATTTATGGACGCATGGGAATCCAAGCTCCAAACCTGGGGTTTCGCCTGGGAGCCCGGCGATTCGGGCCTGACCTGGACTGCCGGCCCCGGATTTTGCTCGCCAGAGTCCGCAATGGACTGGCTCGAAGGCCTCACTGCCGTCGAAGCCGAAGACGATTTGGAGCTCCGCACCGCAATTAGCCATTGGCTAAACGCCCACCCAGCCCGGTCCGCCGACGTTCCCGACCTCGTTGATCGGCTTTTTGCCTGCAGCGACCCATGGACCGACGATCTTGGGCGCCCAACGGCTCGACTTTTGAACGCAGACGAACTTGCACGATTATTTTAATTATGAACTACCGCCCCTCTGGCTTCAGCTTTCTCCCTCCCGTTGTTAAGAACCTTCTTATCATCAACGGACTTTCCTTTTTTGCGAGCATTGTCTTTGGCCGCATGGGCTTTGACGTCTTAGGGAAATTCGGACTCTACCTGCCGGTCAGCGAATTTTTTGAGCCCTACCAGCTGGTCACCCACCTCTTTTTGCACGACACCAGCAACCTGGGGCATATTTTGGGCAACATGTTTGCCCTCTGGATGTTTGGAACTCCGCTGGAGAACCTCTGGGGCGGGAAGCGATTTTTTATCTACTATTTTGTAACCGGATTTGGTGCTGCCGCACTGCACTTGGGGGTGAACTATTGGGACTACGTGCAGGCCTCCAACCTTCACGAGCTCGAGGGCAGCCTCGATGCCCTGTACCGCATGCAATCCCTGGCCATGACCCCCACCGTAGGAGCCTCGGGCGCCGTCTTTGGCCTGCTTCTGGGCTATGGCATGATGTTCCCCAACCAGCAGATTTACCTCTACTTTTTGCTGCCCATCAAGGCCAAGTGGTTCGTGCTGATTTATGGACTTTTTGAACTCTTCAACGGAGTCGCCAATTCAGGGTCCAGCATTGCCCACTTTGCCCATGTGGGCGGAATGATTTTTGGGTTTATCCTGATACGCCGGTGGCAGGCCAACCGCAGGGAGTTTTAGCGCTTGAGCATGCCGATGAGTCCTAGAGAGCAAGTACGCATTTGGATCGAGCAAAGCCCGATTAACCGGCTCATTATGGGCTTGGTTCTGGTTTTTTTGGTGCAAACCGCCTTTGATTTGGTGGGCTGGGTCACGGGCTGGACCGCAGAACGCGGCATAGTCAACTTCTTTGGCCTTCACACGGGCGGACTTTTGCCGCTCTACCAACCCTGGACCCTGCTGACCTACGGAGCGCTCCACTACGGTCTCTTGCATCTAGTATTCAACGCTTTGACGCTCTATTTTACTGCCTCACTGCTTGAAACGCTCTGGCCCACGCGCCGAATTTTGCGTCTTTTTGCCCTGGGAATTTTTGCAGGAGCCCTGGGCGCATGGCTTGCAGGGATTTGGCGGCCGGCTTTGGTAGTCGGCGCTTCGGCGGGAGTCTATGCAGTCTTTACCGCCGCCGCGGTGCGCATGCCCGACTTTAGGGTCCGCCTCTTTTTTGTGCTTGAACTCAAACTATGGATTGTGCTGGCCGTACTGCTGGGCATGGACGTGGTCGGATTGTTTTCGACCGACACTACCGCTCGAGCGGCACACCTTGCCGGAGCCGCTGCAGGCTGGATTTTTGCCCTAAACCCCCATTGGCTAGACTGGTCCTTCAACCGGGGTGCCTCAAGGCGCGGCAGAAAAGCCGGTAAACTCAAGGTAGTCCGCCCTAGTGAACCCAGCTTGGACCAGCTTCTGGATAAAATTTCGGCAAAAGGAATAGATTCCCTAAGCGCTAACGAACGCAAAATCCTTGAACGCAGCAGCCAAAAGAAGTAAGTGGGGCCTGCGTTGGTGGTGGATTCCGCAGCTGCTCGCCCTGCCGGTCACGGGGCTGGCTTGGTTGGGTATGGCAACCGATATCGCCCTTTTGGCGCCGCTGAGCCTGCTTCTACCCTACTTGATTATATACCATGTCGTTTGGAGCCTGATTGCCTCCGCGCATTTGCATCCCTCTGCCCTATTGGGCGGACTGGTTTTAGCAACCTTTTGGACCCCAATGGGCAGCTGGATGCAGGTTCGGGCGCCGAACTCGGCATCGTACGCTCAGCCCAGCGTGTTGGTAGCCAGCTGGAACGTGCACCACTGGCGCAACCGCACCTGGACCGAGGATTCCGCCACCGTGAGCGAAATGGCCAAGTTCGCCTCGGAACTCGACGTCGACGTGCTCGCCCTTCAGGACGTGAGGCGCGGAACCGACGCGGAGCGTCAAATCGGCGAAGAACTACCGCACCGCGTCGAGGCCTACGACCTCGCCCTGTACAGCCGTTACCCCATTGTGCAGTGGGATCAAGTGGACTACCCCGGCGATTCGGGGCGGGTCGGTTTTATTTGGGCCGACGTTTTGCTGCCCTATGGCGACACGCTGCGCGTGGTCAACGTGCACTTAGTCAGCACCGACATCGACCTCCGCGAGGCGCAGTCGGAGCAAGCCAAGGCAGGCTGGTGGCAAAGCGCGAAGCTGCTGCTGCGCCGCATGATTCGCCGCGCGGAACCCCGATCCGTTCAAGTAGACGCCCTGGCTGGATGGTGGGCTGAAAGCACCCGTCCTGCGCTCGTGCTGGGGGACTTCAACGACGGCCCGACTTCGGCCACCCACCGACGGCTGCGCGAACTGGGCTCCGACACGTTTATTCAGTCGGGCGCCGGCTGGGGAAGCACCTAC